>CAYLJT010000561.1:0-6067 GCA_964383995.1 uncultured Polyangiaceae bacterium | reverse complement strand
CCAGGCCGGGTGGCTGGCGTTCTGCGCCCAGGCCCGCAACATGCCCAAAAAGCTGCTCGAAAAGCTGGTTTTGTGCAGCTCTTCCAGGCCCTCCAGGGTCAGGATCAGGCGGCCGTTGACGGTGTTGAGCACGTGCCTGCGCATCAAGGCTTCCATGCGTGTCAGACCCGAGCCGGACAGATCCCAGACCTCTTCCAGCCAACCTTTGTCGCCGTCCACGCCGCTCACCATGTGGCAGCCGAGCTCGTACAGGAAGTCGTCGAGCGGTGTTGTCCGAGACAACGCGAAGGTGTCGAGGGCGATGTGCACCGCGCGGCTTTGGCGGCCGGCGGCGTGGTCTTCGCGGCAGGCGCGCTCGACCACGTGGCGGAGCAGCGCCGTCTTCCCAAAGCGCGACGGTCCCAAGAGGACGACGGGCGTTCCGGGGCTGGCAATGGCGGCCTCCACATGGCGCTCCAGATCGGGGCGCGCGACATAACAGCGTTGATCGTAGCCCGCGGTGGGTGGCAAGGGCTCGCTATGCGGGCGAAATTGCGGCTCCGAGCCGGGCAAGGGGATGTTGAGCGAGGGGCGGACGTTGCGCAAAAGCTCGCGCACCACCGCAGGCAAGCCCTCATGGGTCGGATCGGCGCGGTAGAAAATGGGCTCCACCCCGAACTTTCCTCCCAGCCGGCGGCGCACCAGGCCTTCGTCCTGGCGAGGGTCGAGCGGCAAGATCGCAAAATGCCGGGTTTCGCCGGCTCCCATGTGGCCGTGCACCTGCCGGAACACGCCCATCACATCCATGTCGCTCAGGGAGAAGCCGACGGACACCACGCGTTGCGTCGCCAAGAGCGCGAAGAGCTTTGGGAGCGTATCGGCGGAGACGACGAAGCGGGAAAGGTAGTCGCGTTCGGTCAAGATGGTCTCTTCGGGCTCATCGAAGCGACCGTGCAAATACACGTAGCGGCGGCCGTAATTTTCATCGCCGATGCGCTGGATGAGCTCGCGCATGTTGGCGGACTCGTTCCAGGCGAAGGCGAAGGGGCGCGACTGGAACACCGACGCGTGGGCCTGCTCCAGCACGGCGTCGTAGTTGGTGGTGAGCACGTGGCGGAAGGGGAGGCGTACGAGGTCTTCGTGGAAGGCGTCGAAGGCCGCTTCTTCGGGGCCGAAGGTGGTGCGGACGAAGTGATGGTAGGCGTCGTCTCCGAACAGTCGCCGCAGCTCTTCGGCCTTCCAGACCAGGTCGTTTTCGCTGGCCAGGGCGTCGACGATGTCGCGGGCGCGGGGGTGGCTCTCGACGAGCATATGGGCCATGCGGTCGAGCAACGAGCCCCAGAGTGGGTAGCCAACCCGGGCGCTGGATCCGGCGCCGACCAACGCCACCGCCGTCCCGTCAGTCAAGGCCGTGACCAGCTTGTCGAACGCCGCCTGATTCGCTTCGCTGGGCAAGAGCCAGGGGGCCATGTCGTCGTTTCCTGGTGGAGGCCGCGCCGAAGGTGGCGGCGCGTCTGCACCGGAGGGATGGAGTTGGCTATGGGGTAGACTCGCGCGCTGCACAGGGAGGGGGCCTGCAAACGAGCTCGGCTGACCCCGGAAACGCACCGCGTTCGTGGATGATTCCGCCGGAGGACGGGGAATTCGTGCTGGCCGGTCTTCGGTGTGCTCCGGCGGCTCGTCGGGGTCGATGGGCTCAGGCGGCGGCTTCAGCCGAGGATCGAAGGATCCCATGGTACCTCTGACTCCAAAGGGGCATTCGCAATTGGACTCACGTTAAGGATACTTCCGTGGCGAAGTTGTGCCATTCGTGTGAATCTATTCCGCAATGAACGTTGATTCTTTCGCGGAAGAGGCCGATCCCATCGCACGATTCCAGCGCATCTTCGCGCAAGCGCGGGAGGTCGAGCCGTTCGATATCACCGCGGCTGCCCTCGCGACGGTCGATGGCGAAGGATGGCCGCGGGTGCGGATGGTCCTTGTGCGAGGCGTGAGCGAGCGGGGCTTCGAGTTTCATACCAACCGAAACAGCGAAAAAGGACGTGACCTCTTTCACAACGCCCGCGCCGCGCTATGCTTTCACTACCCCACGCTCGGGGAGCAAATTCGTGTCGAAGGCGCGGTTTCTCTGCTCAGCGACGCCGAGTCCGACGCGTATTTCGCTTCGCGTCCCAGGGGGCATCAGCTCGGCGCTTGGGCGTCGTTGCAGAGCGAGCCACTGCCCGAGCGCGCCGCGCTCGTGAACCGTTACGCTGAAATGGAGGCGCGCTTCGCCGAAGGGTCCGTGCCGCGCCCACCGCATTGGGGAGGTTTTCGCGTGGAGCCCCGACGCATCGAGTTCTGGAAGAGCGAAGAGAGCCGCCTCCACCAGCGGGTGGAGTACCTGCGTGAAGAAGGCGGTTATCGCAAAACGCTGTTGTATCCCTGAGCTATTCGACGCGCACGAAGCGCTGCATCACGGTCGAGCCGCCGCGGGCGTCGCGCAGCACAGCCCAGAAGGTCACGAGGCCGGGCTCGTCGGGAGGAATCCATTCGGTCTCGTGACCTGGGACATAGCCCTTGACCGCATCGCTCACGAGCTTGATGTCGGTCTGGATGTCGCCCCGGTCGGCGAAATAGTCGACCCACACGGCCTCGCGCAGGGTGCCGCCGTCGGCGCTCACCGCGTCGGGATCCACCTCGGCGACGTCGGTCGGGACGTCGATGTCGAGCTTGTAGGTGGTGCACGAGGTCAAGGGGTCTTCGGCGCCGCAGCCCGAGACGCGCCGCTCTTCGGCGCTGACCGCGCAGCGGCTCACGGTGGGGATGGCCGCGAAGTCCTCGGGTAGACTGTCGCCGTCGAGGGTCAGACCGGAGAGCGTCGGGTTCGCGTTTTGTCGACCGTCTTCGAAGACGTACACCTGCGTATACCCAGGGACGAAGCTCTCGGGGCCGAGGCGCGTGCCGTTCTCGTCGAAGCAGCCGAGGGGGAAGGAGCCGGCGTCGCTCGAGCCCTCGGGCGCGACGGGGCGGATTGTGCCCGCGCAGGCCGTGAAGAACACGTAGGCCAGGCCGTAGCGCACGCCCGTCTCTGGAATCGGTCGGCTCGCCAGGATGTCGTCTGGAATGGTCAGCTCGAAGGTGTCCAGGTTGACGCCCTGGGTCACCAGGCCAGCCGGGGGCGCGCCGCCTTCGGCGATTTTTTGCAATAGCTCGCCGAGGGGCGCGTAGCAGCCGTAATACTGGTCGCCGATGGGGTTGAAACAGCCGCCCAACCAGGTGATTTGGATGGGCCGCGGGCCCGACTCTTCCAGGGCGCCGAGGCCGTCGTAAAACGACATCTTCAGGCTGACGGTGTCGCCCGGGTTGGCGTACGGTTTGTCTGCGACAACGGTCAAGACACGCAGGGAGTTGACCAGGCTCGGAGGGTCGAACGGCGCGGCGCAGCCGGGGACCGGGACCACGAAGGCCGAGGCCACGCCGAGGGCCAGAACACCGAGGATCGAGCGCACGAAGCGGGAGCGAGGTTGGTGCGACATGGGCTAAAACTCCCCCCGAACGCCGAGGCTTGGCAAGATGGGCAGACCGGTGACGTATTGCCGACCCGTATAGTTGAAGTTGTAAGAGATCGCCTCGGTGTTGCCTCGGTTGTAGGCGTTCTGAATGTCAAGGTAGGCGGAGAGCTGCCACGACTCGAACTTCCAGCGCTTGTCGACGCGCAGATCGAGCTGGTGGAAGAGGGGCAGACGCTCGGAGTTGATTTGCGTGAGCGGGATGGGCGTGTAGGCGCCGCTCGCCGCGTGAAACAGGGCGTTGGTGCGGCTCGGGTCGCAGTCGCCGTCTTCGATGTTGCACACGTTGGGCGTGGTCAGGTTGCCCGAGACGAGCCGGAAACGCGCGCCGAACTCCCAACCATGACCGAGCTGGTAGCTGCCCAGGATGGTAAGAATATGGGTCTGGTCCCAGGCCACGGGGCGCAGCTCTTCGCCGGGGCCGGTGCGGCGCACGCTGCGCGACAGCGTGTAGGCCGCCCAGCCGAAGAAGCGCGCATCGGGCTTGTATTTGAGCAGCACCTCGGAGCCGACCACGTAGCCTTCGCCCACGTTGGCGTAGGCGAGGCTGGTGGAGTCCGCCGTGGCCTGACCGATGACCAGGGAGTCGAGCTGTTTGTAAAAGCCTTCCATCGAGACCTCCACGTGCTTGGTGAGGTCTTGCTCGACGCCGAGCGCGTAGTGGAGCGCGCGGTTCGGCTTCAGGTCTTCGGTGCCGATGGGTGGGATGGCCTCCTGGTATTGGGGAGGTTGTTGGAAGACACCCACGCCGCCTTTGAGGGTGGTCTTTGGGTAGTCGGGGATCAAGGCGTAGCGCGCGTTGACGCGCGGGCTCGTGTCGATGCGCCCCGTGAAGTCGGCGTAGTCGAAGCGCACGCCGGGCACGATCTTCAGGCGGGAAGAGGGGTCGAGCTCGAGCTCGAAATAGCCCGCGGGTTGGTAGAAGGTGCCCTCGATGTTGACCTGCCGCACGGCCCGTGTGGAAAATGGCTGGTTCGGCGGTTGACCAGGGGCCGGGGCGCCGGGCGCCCGGAGGTCGACGGTGTAGCCGCCCATCAAGAGGTCTCCACCGACATTGGCCGTCACGCCCTTGGCAAAACGCCTGGAGTATTCGACACGACCCGAGATGCTCTGGACATTGAGCTTGAAATAGAGCGCGCCCAGGCCGAAATCGATCTTGTCCTGACCAAGGGCCACGACCGTACGAAAGTCGTCTTTTTCGCCGAGATCGTTGTCGTAGCGGAACTGCAGGCGCTGGAAGGCGGTGTGCAGACCGATGTTTCCTGACAGGGCAGGTTCTTGCGGTTGGGGCTCGTTGAGCAGCAGCTCCAAGGCGTCGTCTGAGCCCAGGAAAGCGCCGCGCAAACGGCCTTGATCGGCGCCGAAGTCCTTCTCCAGGATGAGCTGGTAGTCGTAATACACCGGGGCCTGCGTGACACCCACGCCCGCGGACTCCAGGGCCGGCCCGAGCCAGGCGTCGACCCAGCTGCGCCGCCCCGCCGCGATGAAGCGCACGCCGTCGAGGTAAGGTACGGGTCCCTCGGCCAGCACGCGGCCGTCGATCAGGTCGAACTGGACGAGGCCGTGGTACTTGCCGTCGTCCTTGGGCGAGCGGATGCCGGCGTCTACGATGCCGCCCATCACACGACCGTATTGGGTGCTGAAGTTGCCCGGGTAAAAGTCGATTTTTTCGAGGATCTCGGTGGGCACGACGGAGGACAGGCCGCCGAAGTGGTAGATGAGCGGGACGCCCGTGCCGTCGATGAAGGTTTGCGTGTCCTGCGGGCCCGAGCCGCGGACGAGCAAAATGCCGGCAATTCCAGGGGGCCGCGCCACACCGGGCAGGCTCTGGATGGAGCGCAAGGCGTCGCCGTTGGTGCCTGGAATGCGGCTGATTTCGCGCTGTTCCAGGGTGCGCTTGACGACCTCGCGGGGGGGCCTTTGCCCGCGCACCGTGACCTCGATACCTTCGCCCTGGGTGGGAAGACGGTACTTCACGTTCAAGGGCTTGGAGAGGTCTTCTTCCAGGTCGAGCGCATTGAAGCCCGGGGCCTCGATGCGCAGGCTGTAGCTGCCGGGGGCGATGCCCTCGATGGAAAAGCGACCTTCCGTGTCGGTGGTGCGCGTGATTTCGGCGCCGTCGGGCCCCTTGGCGACGATGCGAGCGCCCACGATCGGCACGTCGCCCGTCGCCGTGAGCACGATGCCCGTGAGCCCCGGCGCTTCGGGAGGCAAATCGGCCTCGGGAACCAGCGTCTCCGTGGGCGGTGTCTCGGTCTTCAGGTCGAAGGTGTAGCGGTAGCGGATGCGCGCCGCGAAGGCCGTGCCGTCGGCCCGGCGCGCGGGCTCGAAATCGAGCTTTTTGGCGGCGTCGATCGCCGCCTCGTCGAAGCCGTTTCCGCCGGGATCGACCACCACGACCCGGGTGACCTTACCCTTGGCGTCGATGTCGAGCTCCAGCGTGACCGTGCCTTGAATGCCCTTTTCTTCGGCCTCTTTGGGGTAGGCGGGGGGGACGTAGTTTTTGGGGCGGGGCATCGTGATACCCTGCGGCCCCT
>CAYLJT010000560.1:2805-6067 GCA_964383995.1 uncultured Polyangiaceae bacterium | reverse complement strand
GCCTACCTGCCCGACGTCACGGGCGTCGCGCCCCACTCCCGGGTGATGATCTCCGGCATTCAGGTGGGCGTCGTCGACCGCATCTGGCTCGACCAAGGCAAGGCGCGGGTCGACGTGAAGATGAACCCCGACCAGAGGCTCTACGAAGATGCCCTGATCGGCAAACGCGCGGCGAGCTTGATTGGCGAGTATTACATCGTGCTCTCGCCCGGCACCGAGGGGAGGGCCGTCATCCCCGATGGGGGCCAGATCAAAGGCCTCATCGACGAGGCCAGCATCGAGAGCATCCAAGGGCAGATTCAAGCCATCTTGGTCGACGTCAAGCGCGTCAGTGGCAGTCTGGCGGACTCCGTGGGGAGCGATCGCGGACAGCAGCAGATCCAAGAGATCCTGCGCAATTTGGCCGAGGTCACGGCGGAGCTCAACGAGACCGTCAAAGAGAACCGCGCCGTCGTCCGCCAGACCATCAACAACGTCAACAACATCACGGGGCCGCAGAATCAGGGGCGCTTGGCGGAGATCCTCGAGAACGTCAAAGTTGTCACCGAAGACGTAAGGCGACTTACGGCTTCGGCCGAAAAGAGCAAAGACGGCAAGACGGGAGAGCTGCAAAGCACGGTGGAGCGTGTCAATCGCGCGGCGTCGAGCCTCGAATCCATGCTCGCCCACGCCGACAGCGTGGCTGCCCGCATCGACAAGGGCGAAGGCACCGTCGGCCGCTTGACGAAGGACGACCGGCTCATCAACGAGGTCGAGTCCGTGGTCGAGGACGTGGGTGACTTCGTGGGCGGGGTGGGCCGCGTGCAAACGGTGGTCGGCCTGCGCACCGACTACAACTTCCTCGCCAACACCATCAAGAGCTATGTCGAGCTGCGGCTCCAACCCACCGAAGACAAATACTACGCGATTGAGCTCGTGAACGATCCGCGCGGCAAAACGACCTTCGAGCAGATTGACGTCGACACCACGAACCCCAACGATCCCCCACATTACCGGGAAATTCGCACGATCACGACGAACGCCTTCCGGTTCTCTTTCCAGTTCGCGAAGCGCATGGGGCCCTTCACGGGGCGATTCGGCATCAAAGAGTCGACGGGCGCCCTCGGGCTCGATTTGCAGCTCTTGGACGACCGCTTCGAGCTACGGCAAGACCTCTTTGGCTTTGGGGAAGAGCTGTCGCCCCGCTGGCGCGTGGCCCTCGCCTACGAGTTCATCCGCAAGCTCTGGCTCTTGGGCGGCGTCGACGACATCATCAATCCCGACCGCCGCGACTACTTCGTGGGTCTGCAACTGCGGTTCACCGACCGCGATCTCAAGACCATCTTGCCCTTCGCGCCGCGCGGACTCTAGCACCTTTGGCGTCTAGAAGCGCCCCAGCCCCACGGTAAACAGGCCGATGAGCTCGGGCTCGGGGGCCACGATCCCCATCAGTTTGCCGCCTACGTTCAACAGGAAGAGGTCGGCGTTCACCCGGGCCAAGAGGCCCCCGCCGACCTCCGGATCCACGCGGACGAGCGCGCCGCCGAGCACGGCAATACCCGCCAACGTGGTGTCCTGGCTGCCCCCGACCTCGACGGAAACATAGCTTGGGTAGCTGCCAAAACCGATGACCGACGAGACGCCTAGGACGGGGCCATTGCGCGTCTCCCAGAAGCCATCACGGCTGCCCGTGACGTCGAAGTCGCCGACGACGAGCGCCAGGTCCAAACCCTGCCGGAGGCCGTCTCCGAGGTTGTCCGAAGCCGCCGCGCCACCGACGGCGTAGGCGGCGTGCCCTCGCCAACCGACATTGTTGGCCGAGGCCATGGATGCAAGTGTCAGCGATGCGAGGCCCACGGCTGCGCTGAAGAGGGCTCGTTTCATCGTCTTACGCGGCCGCGCGCGCTCGCGGTTGGGCCAACACACGGACCCCGTCCGATGGGGCGAAGGTGATGCCTCGGCGCTTCGTCGTGGGCTTTGAGCCGGGCGCCCGGCGCAGCGCGTAGGCACGAAACAGCTCGGCCAACACGAGCTTCATTTCGAAGGTGGCAAAGGCCATCCCGACGCACCTGCGCGCGCCGCCTCCGAAGGGGAAGTAGGTCGAGGGGTCTACCTTTTTCTGGAAGAACCGCTCGGGATCGAAGCGCATGGGATCGGGGTAGAGGTCCGGATCGTGGTGCGTGAGGTAGATGCAAGGGAAGACGCCGATACCCCGCGGGAGATCGAGGTTGCCGCAGTGGAAGGGGGCCTTCAGGATGCGGGCGACGATGGGAAGAATGGGAGTCAGGCGCAAAGACTCTTTGATGACGGCATCGACGTAGTCGAGCTTGGCCAGGTCTTCCGGGCGGATGGGGCCCTGTCCGACGGTGCTCTCAACCTCGTCGCGAATGCGCTCCACCACCTCGGGCGCGTCCAAGAGGTGGTGAATCGTCCAGGCCAGTGTGGTGGCGCTGGTCTCGTGCCCCGCGAGCAGCATGGTCATCATTTCATCGCGCAAATCCCGCTCGGTCATGGGCTTGCCCTCTTCGTCGCGGGCGTCGAGCAACATCGACAAGACGTCGGAGCGACTCTCGCCCTTGGGCGCCGCGCGGCGCTCTTCGATTTGCGCGTACAAAAGCTCATCGGCCCGCTCGCCTGTGTCGACGATGCGCTTCCAGGGCATATAGCGCCCGAGGTGCAGGGTCAAAGGCCCGAGCGACAGGGGCTCACGCCCAAAACGCAGGATCGACTCGGCGCTGTCGGGCGGCAGCAAGAACGTCAGTACCGTGCCGAACGTGCCAGTGCCGGCCTCGGCGAACGCCGCCAATGCAGCACGCGTGGTGTCGAGCGAGGCCCCCTCGCGCACGCCGTAGACGGTCCTCAGGATCACGTCGAGGGTGATGGCTTGCATCACCTCGTGAATGGCAAAGGGCCTGTCGAGCGGCATGTCGCGGAGGGCCTTGTGGGTCACTTCGCCCATGGCGGTCGCGTAGCTGCGCATCCGTTCGCCGTGGAAAGGGGGCATCACGAGGCGCCGTTCGCGCAGGTGTCTGGGGCCGTCGAGCAAGAGCACCGAGCCGTCGCCCAGAATGGGCTTGAGCACCCGATTGCCCTCGCCCGCATAAAGCACGTCGGGGTCGCCGGTAAAGACATCGCGGATGGCGGCCGCGTCGGACAAGACCACGAACGGCGGCATCGCCGGAAAACGGATCGTGAAATTCTTGCCGAATTGACGCCTTCCCCCCTCCAAGAAGGGAATCGGATCGAAGATCCAGTGGGCGAGCTGGACCGGGGAGGGGGACGA
>CAYLJT010000560.1:0-2705 GCA_964383995.1 uncultured Polyangiaceae bacterium | reverse complement strand
GCGGTTGATGGTGCCTTCAACCACGTAGCTTGACGCGAGGACCAGGTTGAGCGTGAGCCAAACCGACGACAACGTGGCCCTGAAACGGCCTTTGTCCGAGATTTCCCGGCTCGTCACGTAAACGAGCAGGGGCCCGCCACAGGCAAACAGCCCATGAATCACGCCCGCGCCAAACAAGGCCCCTACGGCTGCCGGCCGCGGCAAGCTCGCCCGCTCGTCTCGCTTCTTGGAGAAGGCGGCGCCAAGCTCGACGATCGCCAATACGACCACGAAGGCCCCAAAGGCGATTTTGATCCAGCCCGCGCCGCGCAGCTGAAAGAGGGCCATCCCTGCCACCATGCCCGGCCCCATGAACGGCAACACGCCGCGCACGAGCATTTTTTTGTCGATAAGCGTCCGATAGCGCACCACGAAATAGGCGCTCATCAGCATGTTGACCGGGACAAACGCCGCCAACACGTCTTCGATGGGCAGGAGGTGGGAGGCCAGCGTGACCGTGACGACCGTCGCGCCGAAGCCGGCCGTGGACTCGACGACAATGCCTAGGAAGACGACCAGCGCAAAGATGACCGTCGTCGAGCTCATGTGAGCTGGGCCGTGTCTTCGAGCTCGCGGCCCTTGGTTTCGGGCAGGAACAACAGCACCAGCACCAAGGCAATGATGGGGAAGATCGTCGTGCCCGCCACCGACGTCCCCCAGCCGAAATCCGCCGCGAAATAGCCTACCAGGGCCGGCGACAGCACATAGCCAATGCGCCCCAGCACGTTGTTGGCGACGGCGAAGGCGTCGGCGCGCATGGGGGTCGGAAATAGCTCGGAGGTATAAGCATTCAGGAGCGGCAATACGGCGCTCGTCCCGAAGACCCCTACCACCAGCGCCACCGTCAAGGCCCATTGGCTCGACAGCGTGTACGACGCCAAAACGCCGAGCGATGCCGCGATGAACGCGATGGCGCCGCCGCGCTTTCTACCCAACGCGTCGAACAGGCGCCCCGAATAGAACACGAGCGGCAGGGCGCCCACGGCAGCGATCGACAGTGAGAGGCCCACGTCGCCGTCCGAGAAGCTGCGCTCGCCCACGGCGAACTCTTTCCAGAATGTCGTCGCGTTTTGCGTGCAAATGTAGGTCAGTGACCAGATGAGGCCGAGCAACAAAACCCGGTTTCTGTAGGGTCCGCGCAAAATGGCAAGCGGGCTCGTGTCCCGTTTGGGCTCCTTGGCGCTCTCCGAAAAGCGCTTCGTTTCCCGCAGTCCGCGGCGCATGATCGCGACGAGCACGAGGGGCACGGCGCCGACCAGATAGACGGACCTCCAGCCGAGGTCGGTCTTCAACAAGACAGGCACGACCGCCGCGCAGGTAATGCCACCAAAGGCGGAACAAGCCTGGATGATGCCAATGACGGTCCCACGGCGTTCGGCCGGGAACTCTTCGGCTGCCATCACCATGGCGACGGCCCATTCGCCGATCAAAAACACCCGCGCCAGGAGCTGCGCCGCGCCGAACAGCCACACGTCTTGGGAGAGGGCGGTCAGCACCGAGCAAGCCGTATAGCCCATGATCGTGATGGACAGGATGCGCCTTCGGCCCCAACGGTCGGCCAGACGCACAAGGCCGCTTGCCAGCACGGTGCCAAAGTTGACGACCGCGAGGAGCACCCCGGCGTCGCTCGGCGTAAGGTTGAAATCGGCCCTCAAACCAGGGAGAATTTGCGCCAGGGCAAAGAAGTCGTAGCCCTCGAAGAAGGTCGCGACCGACAGAAAGGCGATGAGCCTTTTTTGGTAGGGGTCGAGGGGCGTCAAGACGATGCCAGTTGGCCCGCGCGCACGAGCCGACCCGGGCGCGCGCCCGTGAGCTTCCCGTTCTCCGCGACGACCTGACCTGCCACGATGGTCTGACGGTAGCCGACGGCCTCTTGCAACAGGCGCTTACCACCGGCAGGCAGGTCGGCCACGAGGTGAGGCCGCTTGAGCGCCAAGGCCGCGTGATCGATGATGTTCAGGTCGGCCCGCAAACCCACCTGAATGCGCCCGCGATCGCTGAATCCCATGTGGTCGGCGGTGTCCGCCGTGAGCATCTGCACCGCTCTCTCCAGAGGAATTTGGCCACGCTTCCTGTCCCTTGCCCAATAGGCAAGGAGGAAGGTCGGGAAGCTCGCGTCGCAAATGGTCCCCACGTGGGCGCCGCCGTCGGCCAGGCCTGGAAGGGAGAGCGGGTGATTCAGCATCTCACCAACACTGTCGAGGTTCATGCCTGCATAGTTGTAGATCGGGAAATAGAGCAGCTCGTGGCCGTCGTTCTCGAGCAGCGCGTCGAGGATGGCTTCGAGCGAGGAAATGCCCTGCATTTGCGCCTTCGCACCGAGCGATGCCTGGGGCGGAGGCTCGTAGTCGGGGTGCTCTCCCAGGCGGAAGATGCGGAACGCGATGCGGTCGATCTGGGCAAGGAGCCAGTCGGCGACGGGGGGAATGGCGCTGCCGTCGCCCGCGACTTTGTCGCTCTTTTCGCTTAGCAACTTGGCCCGACGTGCCGGATCGCGCAGGGCCTGGACGCGCTCGGAGAGGGACAGGTGGGCTATTTCTTTGTAGCTTGGAAAGCCCATGAAAGGGTGGAAGGTGGCTTCCAGGCCGAGCAAGACGCCGATGCCGCGCGGGGCCACCTGGGCGCGGAAGATCAGGCCTTTTTCGGAGGCTTTTTCGACCCTGTGG
>CAYLJT010000559.1:0-6073 GCA_964383995.1 uncultured Polyangiaceae bacterium | reverse complement strand
ACCTCCACCGGCCAAGCCTTCGATCGCCGGGCGCGCCCCGAGTCCGAAGTGGCCCCCGAGCCCACCGCGCGGCCGGGCCTCGGCACCGAGTGGGGCGAGACGCGCTCGTCGCGCATCACGACGGTTCCCTTCACGCGCGCCGATCCCTCCTCGCCCTTCGTGACCGCCGGCATCTTCTACAACGACGAAGAGGGCGCCCGCGCGATGGCCAACGCCTCGGGCTTCCAACGCATGACGAGCGGCGTGTTCCGCTTGGGCAACGGTGTGGTGAGCGTCGGCCTGCGCGACGAAAACGGCGCGTTTTTGCCGGGATTCATCGCGGGCGGCAAGAGCCACATCATCGGCGAGGCCGGCCGCCGCTACACCATCGTGGTTCGCAACCTCACGTCGGCGCGCTTCGAGGTCGTGCTCTCGGTCGACGGCCTCGATGTCCTCGACGGCAAGCCCGCGAGCTTCCAAAAGCGCGGCTACCTCGTGGATCCCAACGGCGAGCTCGAGGTCGACGGTTTCCGCCAGAGCACCGATGCGGTCGCGGCGTTTCGCTTCGGCTCGGTGCGCGACTCGTACGCCAACCAAAAGCACGGCGACACGCGCAACGTGGGTGTCATCGGCTTCGCCATCTTCCACGAGCGGGGCACCAACCCCTTCCCGTGGACCGACGACGAAGTGCGCCGCCGCCAGGACGCCAACCCCTTCCCCGGCCAGTTTGCGACGCCCCCCGGTCAATAGCGCGACGCGCCTGAAATCAAGCCTCCTCTTGCCCACGGCCCGCTGCTACGGCGGGCCGTGGCGTCTTCGTTGACGGAACCCCAACAGCGCGCGGTGGAGCACGACCTCGGTCCGATGCTCGTGCTCGCGGGCGCCGGCTCAGGCAAGACGCGCGTCGTCACGCAGCGCATCGCGCGCCTGCTCGAACGGGGCGTGGCCGCAAAGAGCATCCTCGCCGTCACCTTCACCAACAAAGCCGCCGGCGAGATGCACGAGCGCGTCTCGAAGCTCGTCGGCGCGAAGGCCGCCAAAGACCTCACGGTCTCGACCTTCCACCGCTTCGGCCTGTCGGTCCTCGGCTCCGAGACCCGCACGCTGGGCCTGCGCGGCAACAAGATCGCGATCTTCGATCAAGCCGATTCGGTGGGCGTCATCCGCGAAATTTTGCGCGAGCTGAAGACCACCCGGGCCCTCGACGTGGGGGCGATCTTGGCCCGCATCTCGCTGGCCAAGAACACCTTCCTGGAGCCCGAAGAATGGTTGGAGCAGCAACGAAATGGCCTCGGCGTCGACGAGTACGACGAGCTGGCGATGCTGGTGTACCCCCGTTACCGCGAGCAATTGCGGGCTTTTCAGGCCTTCGACTTCGACGACCTGATCTGCGAGGTGGTGCGGCTCTTTCGGCGGCGCGAAGAGGTGCTCGAACGCTGGCGCATGCGCTACCGCTACCTCATCGTCGACGAGTACCAAGACACGAACCACGCCCAGCTCGAGCTCGTGCGCCTGCTCGGCGGCGGTCACAACAACGTGTGCGTGGTCGGTGACGACGACCAATCGATCTACGCGTGGCGCGGCGCCGACGTGCGAAACATCCTGCAATTCGAGGATCATTTCCCGGGCGCCAAGGTCGTGAAGCTGGAGCACAACTTTCGTTCGACGCGCGCCATCCTCGACGTCGCCAAGGTGGTGCTCGAACGCTCGGGGCCGCGGCGCCATGGAAAGACGATCCTCGCGTCGCGCGAAGAGGGAGCGCAGGTCTCCCAGGTCATCGCAGCCGATCCCGAGGTCGAGGCCAGCTTCGTGGGCTCGGAGATCCAAAAGCTCTGCGAAAAAGACGGCGTTTTTCCCCGGGATATCGCGGTTTTGTACCGCTCGAACCTGCAAGCCGAAAACATCGAAGCGGCGCTCAAGGAACGCACGATCCCCTACCGCATCATCGGTGGCACCGCGTTCTACGAGCGCAAAGAGGTGAAGGACCTCGTGGCCTATCTGCGCGTGGCCATCGATCCGCGCGACGAAATGAGCCTGCGCCGCATCATCAACTACCCCGCGCGGGGCATCGGCGACGCGGCCTTCACGAAGCTCGTGGCCTTCGCGACCGCCCACGACACCTCGCTCTGGGCGACGATCCAAAAGCCCCACGCGGTGCAGGATCTACCGCCCGCCGCGGCACAAGGTTGCCGCGAGCTCGTGCAAATCATCGAGGGGGCGCGGGCGCGCTTCGATCGCAACGAGGTCTCGTGCGCGGTGGCCCGGGGCATCATCGAGGACATCGGACTGAAGGCCGACATCATGGCGGGCTCGGCGAGCAACGGCGCGGCCCAGCGGCGGTGGGCCAACGTGGAGGGCATGTTGGGGCTGTTCGCGCGCCGAGACGAGCGCGGCAAAGGGGACCGCGAGAGCTTCGCGGAGCTCTTGCGTGTGCTCGCTTTGCGCGAAGAGACCGAAGAGCAAAAGACCAACGTCGTGACGCTCACGACGATGCACGGCGCCAAGGGCCTCGAGTTCCGCTTCGTGTTCATCGTGGGCCTGGAAGAGGGCCTCTTGCCCCACAGCCGCACGCTGGCCGAACGCGCGACGGACGTGGCGATGCCCGGCCAAGACGGCGCCACGAGCCTCGAAGAAGAGCGTCGTTTGTTCTACGTCGCGGTCACCCGCGCGAAGGACAAGCTGTGGCTTTGTCGCACGCGGCAACGCCTCGCGCGGGGCAAAATCGCGGTGCGTGTCCCGAGCCGATTTCTCGCAGAAATCCCGGAAAACATGCTCGATACCAAGGAGTTTACGGCGCCCACCGCGCCGCCTCCCGAGACCACGCGCGCGGGGGTCGCCAACCTGCTCGCAGCCCTCGGCGGGACGCCCGTGCGCAGACCCTAGGCCCCGCGCTCACTTCTTGGCGGGCGCGAGCTTGGCGAGACGGAGCAACATGGCGGCCCGACTCTCTTCGAGCTGTTCGTCGTTCCAAGCCCCACGATCGAAGGTGTAGGCCCCGGCGTCGGACCACAGCTTGAGCGCCGGATCGTCGGCCTTTGCCGCTTTTTCAAGGGTCATTCGCGCGCGCAAGTCGTAGAGGCCTTCGCGCGAGGAGATCCACGCGGGCGTCGGCATCACGCCGAATTTGTCGTGCACTTGCCACGCGACATCGGCGGCGGTGCGCGCGTCGAAGTTGTCGAAGGCCATGCCGTTCGAGATGAGCCCGATCCATTCAAGCCGGCCTTCGACGCCGATGCCGAGCGCCCGCCACATGCCGTGACCGAACGCCCATCTGTCGTGATCTGCCGCGTAAATCCAGGGCTCTTTGCCCATGCCGCGCAGCTTCTTCACGTCCTCGGGCACGTATTTGTGCAGGCACGGCGCCTTGGTCGCCTCGATCAAATCGCGCCACACGGGCTGATCCCAATACACGCTGGTGAAACCGAACGTGCGCCCTCCGACCTTCGAAACAGGCCGGATCGAATCGGCCGCGCGACGACGTTCACCTTCGGCCTGGGGCTCGTCGTAGGCGTAGAAATAGTTCGGTGGCAGGCCCTTGTCGTGCTCGAGCACGGTGAGCGCATCGACGAGCTTCTTCGGATCCGCGGGCTTGCGTTGACGCAACATCAACTGGCCCATGCGAAAGGGAGGCAAGAACGCGCCGTACGAGAGCACCGCCTTGTCGAGGCCGTATTTCTTCGCCAGAGCGATGTAGCGAAGGGGACGGTCGCCACCGAGGACGTATTTGTCGCCGTCGTCGCGCACGTCGTAATAGAGCCCCGGACCCCCCGAAATGCAGGTCATTCCGGCCTCGCCTTGCTGCTTCAACAGCTCCTCCTGGAGCTGCCACCAACGCTCTTCGCCCACCACGTCGGGCTCGAAGGGCAGCGCGTTGCGCATGAAGCACACGGGCTTGTCGAGGGCGCCGAGCTTCACCGGCACCACGGTCACGGTCACCGGGACCGTCTGCTTTTGATCGCCCATCGCGATCTCGATTTGACCCGTGTAATCCCCGGGTTTCGCGTTGGGCGGGACCTGCCACTCGACGAGCACCGCACGCGACAGCTCGGGCCCCAGCGTGAAGCTTGGCTCGGGTCGATAGTGATCGAGCTGGATCCACCCGGGCCCCTGATTGAGCGGCCGCATCGGGAGGTAGCGGCCGTGGGCGACGTAGGTCGCCGCGATGGTCGCCCCCGCAGGCCCCGTCAACGTCGACGCGCGGGCCTCGGCGGTGCCCGCCGCTTGCGCGTACACACCAAGCTGAACCGCCACGATCTGGCCAAGCGCTGCCACGTGGGGTTTGACCGGAGGCGCGGCTTCGAGCGGAAAGTCACGCGGCGCCATCGCCGCCCCGGGAGCCATGGTTTGCACCACGAGGGGCTGGCTCGGCGCGACCCGCCCCGCCCCACGGCGGCTGCGATCGGAGGGCGGAAAACTGACCAAAACGGCCTTTTTTTGCAGCTTTTCGTGGGCATCGACGAAGGCGCGCCCGGCCTCCGTGTCGGGGGCGAGCACAAGCGCGGCGACGCGCAGCGGCGTGCCCCGCGATCCTTTGACCTCCAACGAAATGTCGTTGGGCCCCGCCACGGCCGTGAAGCTCAGCCGCGCAAAGCCGTGGGAAGGCCACACCAGCTTCTCGATCGACTCGGCCGCGGTAGTGGCCTCGGCGTCCTGCAAGAAGAAGTGCTGACCCCCGCGCCGATAGCTGTGCTCATGCGCGATTTCCCCGTTAATCAACAGGCGCGCGCTGTCGTAGTCACAGCCCTCTTGGTCCCAAAAACCGCCGCGCTCGAAGGCGACCCAGCCCACGTAGCGCCCCGCCTGCAGGTCGACGCGGAACACGTCGCCGACGAACGCGAGGCCGTCGCCGAACGCCGGTGTGGGCAATGAGTTCGAGCGCGCGAGCCCAGTCGCCGACCCCTGGCGAAACCCGAACCCCTTCTCGGGCGTGTAGGTCGAGGTCTCGAACACGCCCTTCATTTGCCGCATGACGCGCGTCCCGGTCTTGCCGAAGTCGAAGACCACGCCGCCCTCCACCTGCAGCGCGCGTGTTTGGATCAGCTCGATCTTGTCGAGGTAGAGCGGCGCGATGCCGCGGTTTTTGATCGAGAAGACCTTGATGTTCGCCTTGTCGAGCGGGGTCTTCACCTCGCCGCGGTAGGGGAAATCCTCATTTCCACGCCACAAATCTCCTGAAATATCGAAGTCGACGGTGGACTCACCGGGCACGGCGCCGCCCTCGTGGTGGTGCCTGTTGTGGAACTCTTTCGCGTCGTCTTGCAGGTCGAGCTCGATGGCGCTCGTCGTCGTGTTGTCGTTTCGGAAGTGCAAACGCAGCGTGTCGTACTTCGACCAATCGTGCTCATCGAGGCTGTCGAAGGCAGCCGAGAGGCCCCCCGGCACCATCAGCGATCGGTTCCCGCTCACCTTCCACGCGCTGGAGAGCTCGGGCGATTGCGGCGCGTCTTGCGGCCATTTTCCAAGGGTGATGTCGGTCTCGAAATCTTGAACGACACGCGTTGCGATGACCGGCGTCGGATCGTCCGCGTCGAGGGGCGCGTCGCTCGCCGCCGAGCCGGCCGCCGAGGGCGACGAGGCCGCATCGTTCTGGTCGGCGGGGCTCGGCTCCTGCGCCTTACGGCAGCCCGGGGCAAACGAGGCGGCGATGATCAGTGGCAAAACGAGGGCAAGACCACGACGCATCCAACGGCCTTACCACGCGCTTCGGGGGGGCGCTTTGCAGGAACGATGGCCGCGCTCAGACCACGCCGCTGGCCACCGCAAGGCCTTCCTTCGCGAGGCCTTCCACGCCCACACGCTCCACGAAGTCGGTGAAGGTCTCGCCGTCGTAGCGCTGGCGCACGTAGTGCGCAGCGAGCGCGCCGATCACCTTGGGCGCGTCTTCTTCGGGGACGCGACCGTCGAGGCGCCGCCCGAAGCGCGCGTCTTCGCCGCAGCGGCCGCCGACGCGGATCGAATAGTGCGGCCGCTCGACGCCGTCTTTGCCGGTGACCATCAGACCCGTGAGGCCGATGTCGGCGATGTGGTGTTGACCGCACGAATTGGGGCAGCCCGAGATCTTAATCTTTAAATCCTTGGTCAGGTCTCTGAATTC
>CAYLJT010000558.1:0-6078 GCA_964383995.1 uncultured Polyangiaceae bacterium | reverse complement strand
CCCATGCTCTACGAGCTGGCGATGGCCGACTCGCGGGGCAAAGGCCGCGAGGCCGAAGACGAGGTGCGCTCCATCGAACGATTGCGCGCGCGGGTCGAAGCGCTGGTGCGCGCAGGGGCCGCGCTCTCGACGCGGGATTTGGCGCTCAAGGGCGACGACTTGATGGCCACGTTGGGCCTCGCGCCGGGGCGGCAGGTGGGTGTGATCCTTCAGCACTTGGTCGAGGTCGTGACCGACGACCCCGAGGCCAACACGCGCGAGGCGCTGCTCGACGCGGCCCGCGCGTTCATTGCGCAAGGCCAAGCCGCGGGATGAACGCCGAGAGGTGCCACGTGAGCTGCTCGCGTCCGGGACACAAAGGGACGAGCGCGATGGACTCCTCGATCGCCCTGCGCGCACGGCGCTTGGCCACCTGCAGCCCATAACGCTCCACCACATTGGGCCGCCCGAGAGCCGCATCGCGCCCCACGGGTTTGCCGAGCTTCTTCGCGTCGCCCAGGGCGTCGGCGATGTCGTCCGCGATCTGATACGCGCGTCCGAGACGCATCCCGATGCCGTGCCACGGCTCGGGATCCATGCCCGCCGCAATGGCCCCGCAAGCGATGGCTCCCTCGAACAACGCCCCTGTTTTGGCGTCGTGGTAGGCGCCGATCGACGCTGCTTCTTCGAGCTCTTGAGCCTGCCCCGCGATGAGCCCGCCGGGCGCGCCGACCGCTCTCGCGAGCGCCCGCGTTATTGCGAGGGCCTGCGCGGGCGCCGCTCGTCCCGCCTCACTGACCTCTTCGAAGGCGAGCACGATCAGGCCGTCGCCGACCAGCAACGCGGTCGGCTCATCAAAAGCCGCGTGCACGCTGGGTCGACCTCGACGCGCGTCGGCGTCGTCGAAACAAGGCATGTCGTCGTGCACCAGCGAGGCGCAGTGCAAAAGCTCCACGGCAGCAGCCGCGCTGAGCGAGAGCGGCGACGCCTCCGAGGAGACGGCCTCGGCCACGGCCAGCGTGAGCAGAGGGCGCACCCAACCGCCGCCGGGCAGCACCGCGTAACGAAGGGCTGACGCGAGCCGCGGGGGGGCGCGCAGCGTCGCCCGTTCGAGGGCTCCTTCGATCGCGACGCGCACGCGGGGCACGGCGCGCTTCTGGAACGCGACCAGTTGATCGACGGCGGAGGGCATGTCGGAAATCGAAAAACAAACCATAGACAAATCCTTAACGCGTTGTATAATGTTTGTCCATGGTCAGCCCGTCGAAAAAAAACGTCGTCGTCATTGGAGCCGGCATAGGAGGGCTGACGACAGCCATTGATCTGGCGCGCGCGGGACTTCAGGTCACGCTGCTGGAACGCGGTCAACGGGCGGGTGGGAAGCTGCGGCAAGCCTCCGTCGGGGGGCGCAACATCGATATCGGGCCAACCGTGTTGACCATGCGCTGGGTCTTTGAAGGTTTGTTCAAGGATTGCGATCGCGACCTGGACGACTACGTCGTAACGCGGCGGCCCGAGGTGTTGGCGCGACACGCCTGGCCGAACGGTCCCACGCTCGATCTCCACGCCGACGTGCAGCGCTCGGCCGACGCCATCGGCCAGGCCTTCGGCGCGCACGAGGCCAAGGGCTACCTGGCCTTTAGCGACTATGCGCGCCGCATCTACGACGCGGCGAAGGAGCCCTTTCTGCTCTCGCAACGGCCGGGCGCGCTCGACATCGCGCGGCTGGCGCTCACCGGGCAGGCCCTGCGCTTCGCGCGCATCGACGCTTACCGCTCGATGGTCGCCGCGCTGGCGAGGTTCTTCCGCGACCCTCGCTTGCTCCAGCTCTTCGCGCGCTACGCGACCTACTGCGGCTCCTCGCCCTACCTCGCGCCGGCCACCTTCAACCTCGTGGCCCACGTCGAGCGCGAGGGCGTGCACATCGTCGAGGGCGGCATGATCCGGCTCGCCGAGGGCCTCGTGCGTTTGGCCCAAGAGCTCGGCGTAACGCTGCGTTTCGGCGCGGAAGCGAGGAACATCGATGCCCCACGCGGTGCGGTGCGGCGGGTCGAGCTGGCCTCGGGCGAAGTGCTGGAAGCCGACGCCGTGGTGGTCAACGCCGACCCTTCCGCGGTGGCCGGCGGCCTGCTCGGCAACGAAGCCGCTCGCGCCACGACCCGCGTCAAGCGCGGCGAGCGCTCTCTCTCCGCGCTGACGTTCGCCATGGTGGGCCGGGCCGAGGGCTTCGACCTCGCCCACCACAACGTCTTTTTCTCAAGCAACTACGAAGCGGAATTTCGTTCGATTTTTGAAGAGGGGCGGGCCCCCTCCGAACCAACAACGTACGTGTGCGCGCCGGATAGGTCGGCGAAACACCAAGAAATCCCCGGGGAAAACGAGGGTTTCTTTCTGATCGTCAATGCCCCCGCCGATGGCGACAAGAACGGTTGGGGCTCGGAGGAGGTGATGCGATGTCAACGTGGAGCGCTCTCGGTTCTGTCGGCCTGTGGTCTCAAGCTCTCGCCGACGGCTTGCCTGCCAACGACGCCCCGGGACTTCGACCGGAGGTTTCCGGGCTCGGGCGGAGCCATCTACGGAGCGGCAGCTCATTCGCCGCTCGCGCCGCTTTCGAGGCCCGCGGCGAAGACCAAGCTTGGAGGGATGTACCTCGCGGGCGGCGCGGCCCATCCGGGACCCGGGGTCCCGATGGCGGCGTTGAGTGGCAGGTTGGCCGCGGAGGCGGTCTTGAACGACCTCGCTTCGACACGCGGCTCTCGCCGAATGGATACGCGTGGTTCTATCTCGATGTCGTGAGCGATGACGGCAACAGCGCGCTCGTCGTGATCGCCATGTTGGGCAACGTGTTTTCGCCGTATTACGCGGCAGCGCGGCGCGTTCGGCGCGACGTCGACCCGATGGCCCACTCGACCATGAACGTCGCGCTCTACACGCGGCGTGGCAACGCTTGGGCCCTCACCGAGCGCAGCCAAGACGCAGTGCGGCGCACGCGCCACGAGCTCTTGATCGGCAACAGCGTGATGCGCTGGGAGCGCGGCGAGCTGCTCGTCGATCTCGACGAACGCCGGGCGCCATTCGGCGGCTCCATCCGCGGCAGCGTGAGGCTCACGCCCTCGACGACGCTCTCCCACCACGTGGTGCTCGACGACAAGGCGCGGCATCACTGGTGGCCGACGGCCCTCGGCGCGCGCGCGGAAGTGCGGCTTTCCGAGCCGAATTTGTCGTTTTCGGGGGAGGCGTACCACGACGTCAACGCGGGTGACGAGGGCCTCGAAGAAGGCTTTCGCGACTGGACCTGGTCGCGTGGCCGAACGAAGCGCGGCGTGGTGGTCACCTACGACGTGACGCGCAAGAGCGGCACGCGCGGCTCCACGCGCTTCGTCGTCGACGCGCGGGGACGCATGGAGCCGTTGCCGGACCTGCCGAGCGCCCCGCTCGCGCGCACCAAGTGGCGCCTGCAGCGCGAGCTGCCGAGCGATCGCCCGGAGCTCGGGAGGCTCGTCAAGACCCTGGAAGATACGCCGTTTTATGCGCGCTCTCTGGTGGAGTCGCGCGTCCTCGGCGAAGACCTGCGGGCGGTGCACGAGACCGTTTCGTTGGAGCGATTCGCCTCGCCGTGGGTGCAGTTTCTGCTGCCCTTTCGCATGGGTCGTCAAAACCCATGAGCGTCGTGGCACTGGCTCCTTTGTTGTGGTCCGCGGCCGTGGCGTCGGTATCCGCCCACGCCATCTTTCGCAGCCTGCGCCTGTGGCGACGGCACGATGAGCGGGGCGGGGCGTCGATGGTCGTGCGCCACGCCGATGTGCTGCTGATACGGCCCTGCGCGGGCGCCGAGCCGTTCCTGGACGAGACCCTGGCGTCGATTCGCGAGGCCACCTTCTCGTTCCAGTTGCGCGTGGTGTTTGCGGTGGCGTCGCTGCGCGACGAAGCCACCGAGCCCGCACGCCGAGCGGCTCGCTGTCTCAGACAAAGCGGCATCCCCGCGAGCGTGGTGTTTACCGGGGCGCGCGGCCCGAACCGCAAGGTGGAACAAATCGCGCGGGCCTTAGCCGAAGGCGCGCCCCCCGACGTCGTGCTGGTGGCCGACAGCGACGTCGATCTCCGCGCCACGAACCTCGACACGCTGGTGGCGCCGTTGTGCCTCGACGCGGCGTTGGGAGCCACGTACGCGCCGCCCGTCGAGTCGGAAACGCCACGTTTCTTCGGTGATTGGGCGTCACAAGCGGTGCTCTCCGGGTCGCTTCACGCATTCCCCCTGCTCGGCCTCTTGGACCCCGCGGGGCTCGTTGGAAAGCTGTTCGCGGTGCGCACCTCCGCGCTGGCTCGCGCGGGCGGCTTCGGGCCGCTCGTCGATTATCTCGGCGAAGACATGGAGCTCGCGCGACGGCTTCGCGAGCGCGGTTTCGCCTCGCGCATGGTGACCGTCCACGCCCGCTCACGCGCGACGGGCCGCTCCTTTCGCGCCGTCGTCGCGCGCTTTGCGCGCTGGCTCGCGGTCATTCGCGGTCAGCGTCCGGCCCTGCTTTTGTCGTACCCCGCGCTCTTCGCGGCCACGCCGCTGATGCTCGTGGCTGCGCTCGTCGCAGGCGTCGAGCGGCCGTTCATCGGCGCCCTCGCCGCAGCGATCGCCATCGTCGCGCGGGTCGCGGTCGCGCTCGCCGCGCGGCTCGCTTCGGGCCATCGCGTCACCTTCACGGGCGCCCTGCGCGACGCAGCCGTGGGGGACGTCGTGCTGCTCCTCGCGTTCCTGCGCGCGGCCACCACGCGCCGCATCGAGTGGCGCAAAGTGTCGCTTTTTCTCGGACAAAACGGCTTGCTTCAGGGCGGCGAGGTGTCCCGTTGAGCGCCCCCCGTGAGCCACGCCAGGCAGGCTTGCAAGAGCCGCGACAGCCCTCCGCGGCGAGCGCCCACGACGGGCACGAAGGCCCGCGTGTCTTTGGCGATCAGCGCGTCGTTGATGCGCAAAAGCTCGCGCGCAACGGCCTGCTCCTGCGCGAAACGCGCCTCGGCGATGCCCTTCGGCGCGTCCACGGGAGCGCCGATCGACACGTAGAGCGAAGGCTTTTCCGTGCTGCCAAACTCGTAGCGCAGGGCCACGGGCAGGACCTTCGCGCCCCTGGCGACGCGAGCCATCTCCGCGCTCCCCCCGCGAAAACCAAGGGGCACTTGGCTCACCGGCCGCTCCTCGCCCTGCGGGAAAATCCACACCAGCTTGCGCTCGCCGCGCAGCAACTTGGCCGCGTAGCGAATGGCCCGCGCCCCGTCGGCCGCGTCGTCGAGGTCCACGCCGAAGGCGCCGATGCCCCTGAAAAACGGCAGTTTGCGCAGGTTCTTGGCGTCCATCAGGGCGTAGGCATCGGCCCCGAGCAGACGCTCCGAGACCAGCAACGCCACGAGCGGATCCCACCACGCGGTGTGATTCGAGACCACGAGCAGTGGGCCGGACGACGCCAACGCACGCGCCTCGTCGAGCCCAGCGACGCGCACGGCGGCGAACGATCGACGCATCCTGCGCAGCGTGTCGAAGAGCAAGAGCGCCCGCAGCAACCGGCTTTTTTTCGCGGCTATCACACGACTTTCTCCAAAGGTGTCCCATGCCGAGCGTCCTGATTTGGCTCCCCGTCGCGCTGCTCGTCGCGCCCCTCATGGATTTGTGGGCGGCGCTTTTGCACGGGCGCCTTTGGCACGGCGTGCTGTGGGGCGTGCACCGCTCGCATCACCTTCCGCGCAAGGGTCGCCTCGAAGCCAACGACGCCCTGAGCCTGCTTCATGTGCCCATCGCGATCGCCTTGATTTTGTGGGGTTGCATGGCCGAGCCCGGGGCGCTGCGCGAGGTCGCGTTCGGCATCGGCATCGGCATGACCGCGTTCGGCGTCTCTTACCTCGTGGTGCACGACGGCTTGGTGCACGGCCGGCTGCCTGTCGCGTTCCTTGCGAACATCGCCTACTTCGAGCGCGTGGTGCGGGCGCACCGTGAGCATCACAAAGGGTCCAGGGGGCGACCGCCGTACGGCCTGTTTTTCGGGCCCTTGGAGCTGCGTTGGGCGGAGAAGAAGAGGTCTCCGGCGAGCTTCGCGGCCCAGGGCAACGACGCGCGGC
>CAYLJT010000557.1:0-6085 GCA_964383995.1 uncultured Polyangiaceae bacterium | reverse complement strand
TGTCGCGGGTTCAAATCCCGCCTCCCCGACCAGAATTTCCAGGCCTGTCTCGGCCTCCCTAGAGGGCCGAACTTCTCTGCCGAACAACGCGGGGTGACCACGCCCGAACAGCGAGCCGCGCGACCTCGCGCGGCGCAAAGCGAAGCGCGCGGCCCGAACGACCGAGCCTTGCTGTCTGGCTCTTTCGTTTTGGAGCCTGCATTTTCGTGGGCGATCCCGCGCAAGACGTCGACGCTCAATGCGCCTCGCGACAGGCTCAAAGGCGCCAAGGGCTCAAGGCTCGACTATCAAATGATTGGGGCTCGCAAAAAAGCATTTGACGTTGTGCCTAGTGCGGCGATAACTACGTCGTTGGGGATTGGCAAACCCGAATTGAAGGAACAACACAATGAGCAACGTTGAGCAAGAGCTTCAGAGTCGTGTAAACGCGTTCGTCGCTGAGCTGTCGGGCCTTGTCCGCCGGGCAGCGCTCGAGGCCGTCAGCGCCGCCCTCGGTGGCGGAGGTGCCTCGGCACCGAAGAAGGCAGGAGCGCCCAAGAAGGCTCCCGCCGCCAAGAAGGCTGCTCCGGGCAAGAAGGCCGCGCCGGTCGCGACCAAGCCCGCTGCCGCTCCCAAGGCCGCGGCGGCCAGCAAGCGCAAGCCGGGCGCCAAGCGCGCTCCGGAAGAAATTCAACAGACCACCGACAAGCTCCTCGCCCGCATCTCCCAGAACCCTGGTGAGCGCATCGAAGAGATCGCAAAGGCCCTTGGCACCACGACCAAAGACCTCACCCTCCCCGTCAAGAAGCTCCTGAGCGACAAGAAGATCCGCTCGCAGGGCACCCGCCGGGCGACGAAGTATTTCCCTCGCTGACCGAGCTTAACGAAGCTCCCGGCCACGCCCTCGCGTCACCACGACAACGTCTGTTCGTGTATGGCTCGCTCATCACTGGCGCAAGCAATCATGCGTCGATGGGAGCGAGCCGACTCGTCGGTCGGATGCGAACGGCACCGGAGTTCGAGCTCGTTGATCTCGGTGAATACCCGGCGCTCATTCCTGGCGGAGCCGTCGCCGTCCGGGGTGAGCTATACGTGGTCGACGTGAAGACCCTTGCCCGCCTAGATAAGTTCGAGCAGCATCCGAAGCTTTTCGTCCGCACGGAGATTAGCTTGGAAGACGGCAGACGCGCGCAGGCCTACTTGGGTCGACCCGAGAACATCCGAGGAGCGCCGCGAATCGAGTCCGGCGATTGGCGTCAGCACCAACGCAGCGTCAACTGACACGGCTCTCGGAGGCTGTGAGGCGTATGACGCGCATCGTCGCGCGTTGACAATCACTCGCTCCCGTTCGCAAAGCACAACGATTGACGCGAAGGACGGCTCAAGCTGAGCTGTCCTTCGCATGTCAACCGCACCTCGAACTGCCCTCGTCATCGGAGCAGGCGTGTTTGGCCTGACCGCGGCGCTCGAACTGAAGCGCCGGGGGATCGAGCCAACTGTCCTGGAGAGGGGGCCCGTTCCCCACCCCGACGCGGCCTCCACCGATGTCAGCAAGCTCGTCCGTTTGGACTACGGCGAAGACGAGCTCTACACCGAAATGGCCGAGGAATCGGCGCAGTTGTTCGCGGCGTGGGATCGACGCGCGGGGGAGCGGTTGTACCACGATGAAGGCCTCCTCATGCTGACGCGCTCACCGATGCAACGGGGCGAGCTCGAGCACGACAGCATGGCTTGTCTCTCGAAAAGGGGTCACGCACCGAAGCGTGTTGACGCGTCGTGGCTCCGCGAGCACGCGCCCGCCTTCGCGCCCGGCGCGCTCGTGGATGGCTATCTCAGCCCCGTGGGGGGCTACATCGAGAGCGGCGCCCTCGTCTCGCGCCTAGCGCGCGAGGCCGCGCAACAGGGTATCTCGATTCGCACCGAGACGACGTGCCGCGAAGTCGTCGTCGAAGGGGGGCGCGCGCTCGGCGTGGCGACGGAGAGCGAGCGGCTCTTTGCCGACGTCGTGCTCGTGGCGCAAGGAGCGCTTTCGCCGAGCCTCCTGCCGTGGCTCGCGGACATCATCACGCCCGTCGGACAACCCGTGTTCCTGTTCGCGCCAAGCGATGTCCAAAACTACCAAAGCCCCCTCTTTTGGCCCTGGGCGATCGACATCAAAAAGACTGGTTTTTACGGCTTTCCTGCGACACCGGAGGGGCTCGTCAAGGTGGCGAATCACGGCCCCGGGCAAGCCATCACAGGGGACGGACCGCGCGTCGTCGCCCCGCACTACGAGGCTCTTTTTCGCGGCTTCTTGGCCAGCGTATTGCCCTCTCTCGCCACGGCGAAGGTGGCGCGCACGAGGCTCTGTCTCTACGCCGACACGCCCGATGGCGACTTCTTGATCGACCAACATCCAAGCTACGAAAACCTGTTCGTGGCCACGGGCGACAGCGGTCATGGCTTCAAGTTCGCGCCCGTGCTCGGCCCGCTCATCGCCGACGTCATGCAAGGCAAGTCGAGCGCTCGCACAAGGCGATTCGCGAAGCGCCCCTTCGCGCGCCGGGGCCACGAGGCCTCACGTTGGGAGGGCTGATGTTGAATTTCGAACGCTCAGAAAATCCAAACGGGGAGCGTCGTTTGCGGCGCTGCGTCGAGGGCGGCTGTCTTCAAACGGGCCACGAGGCGATGATTCGGATCGAAGGTCACGTTCACGAGGGGCTCCGAAAAAGGCACGTTGACACTCACCGTCACGCTGCCCGGGCTCACGCCGTAGTCGAGCGTCGCGATAGCGCTTTGCGTGGCCCCTTCGAGCAACACCTCGGCTTTGCAGCCGTAAATTTTTCCTGACGAGTTTTGCTGCGTCAACGTGACCACGACCTCACCGTTCTGCTCCAGCGTCGCCACGTCGAACGTCGGCCACTCGGGCTTTCCGACACCTTCGACCCAGGCATCGAAGTAAGGTTTGAGGTCCAGCGAAGACGCGGTTTCCAGGGCTTCGCGCAGCTCGTCGACGGAGCGCGCGCCGGGGCTGCTCAAGAAGGACTGAATGGCCGAAAGCACCGCCGGACGCCCAATCAAGTCTTCGAGCTGCACGTAGAGCACCATGGGCCCCGGGCCATAGACATCACCGTAAAACTTGTTCACGGCGGGGCTCGGTTCGTCCTTCGGGCGCGGGAAGTAATTGGCTTGGAGAGCGATGGAGTCCCAATAAAAAAGGGACGCGGCCGCGCTCTCGGCGTCGATTTGCTCGTCTTCGAAGACGTAGGCGAGATACTCCGCAGTGGCCTCTTTCCACACGAAATCCTGGGCTGTCGCGAGGGTCGTGTGGTCACCCGCCCACTGGTGAATGACCTCGTGCATGGCGACGTGCATCGTTGCGTCGGCATACGACGTCGCGATGTTCGGCATGTCTTCGCGCAAGATGATGTTGGCCGGGTGCTCGAAGCCAAGCCACGCCGTTGGAGCCCCCGCAAAGCGCAGCTCTTCGCCGTAGGGCAAGGGGCCGAGAAGATCCGTCGCCCACGTCAGGAACGTAGAAAACAGCGTGGGATCCAGGGCGTCCGCGAGGCCCCCGCCGGGCACTTCGTAGAACACGACATCGACGCCCGCGGCGCTGACGAAGGGGGACGCCTCCCAAAGTGGATCGGCAGCGATGGCAAAGGCCGAATACGTCGGTGCCAGCGTGCCCTCCACGTCACAGCGCGTGGTGGTGCCATCGACTGCGCGTTTTCCAGCGCAGAGCACGACGTCCGTGGGGCCATGCGTGACCTCGAAGTGATGCTCGACTTGGCGCGAGGGATCGGCGTCGCAGGGGCCAAAACGATCACAGCCCGAGACCCAGCTCAGGAGATACGAAAAGGTGCCTCCGGCCAGATCGGTCGTCCTCGAAAAGCCCACGTCGAGGCCGAAGAACGTCTGTTCGGGCACCGTGGCTTGAGCCTCGATTTCGAGGGTATTGCCGCCGAAAACCCCGGGTCCACAGGTGGTGAGCGTGGAGTCGGCGAGGGTCGCCGAAGACGCAGGCGCACCTTCCCAGGTGACCGTGTCGATGCCGGGCAGACGGCAGGCGAGAGACAGGCAATCTCCGCCGGGATCGGCCACTTTGCTGGTCACGCGCGCGGTGGCGTGGGCGGTCGCTAGATCGAAGCGATAGTTGTAGGCCGTCACATCGGGGCTGATCGCGCCCGTCGGTGGGGCGCCGCCTTCACCACCACCGCTGCCCCCTGTACCGCTGCTGGTGCTCGACGTGGAGCTCGCAGAGCTCGTGCTCGCGGCGTCGTCATCGCCGCAGCCAACTGCGACCATGCTCGTCGCGAAGAGGATGAGGGTGAGCGAAAAGCGAAGAGAGACAAGGGGCCGGCGCATAACGCGAAGCTAGCGGATTTTTCGCGCGGGCGCGTCAGAGCCGACGGGACTCGCCGACATCGAGCAACCACAGACGCTCGTCGACACCCACGGAGAGACGATGGGCCTCGCGGGCGCGAATCGGTGGCTCGCCGAGGGGCTCATCGGTCAAGCGGAAGGTGCCCCAGTGCATGGCGACGAGGTGCTTGGCCTCCAAGTCGCAAGCCGCTTGCACGGCCTCTTCGGGCCCCATGTGTTGGGGCTCCATGAACCAACGCGGCTCGTACGCGCCAATCGGCAAAAGGGCCCAATCGATGGCGCAAACGCGCCTCCGGATCTCGGCGAATTGATCCCAATAGGCGGTATCGCCCGAATGATAAACGCTGCCCTCCGCGCCCTGTACGACGAACCCGCCCCACAGCGCGTCGTTGCGATCCCAGGGGAAGCGCATGGACCAATGGCGGGCGGGGACCAACGTGATGCGCGTGTCTCGGACATCGTGGCTCTGCCACCAATCGAGCTCGACGACCTCCTTGGCACCAGCGGCGCGCACCTCTTTGGCGTTGCCGAGGGGGACCACGAAGAGAGGCTCTCCAGGGATCAACCGCAGGCTCTTTGGATCGAGGTGGTCACGGTGGTTGTGCGTGATCAAAACGACGTCGATGGCTGGCAATTCGGCGGCTGGAATGCCTACCGGGGCGAGGCGCTTCACGGGCCCAATGCGGTCTCTCAACAGGGGGTCGACGAGGAAGCGTTGGCCCGACAGCGTGAAGAGAAAAGACGCGTGGCCAATCCAGGTGAGCTGCGCCGAGCGCCCCTGCACAAGGCCTGGATCGTAGGGTCGTGCGGGGGTGACGAAGGGCCCGGCGTCGCGGCGACCGCCACCCCGCAAGGGCTCAATCACCTTCCACTTGAAGATGTCTTTGGGCCCGCGTGCGGGCCGCGTGGCGCGGTCGTCGAAGCGTCCCATCAGACGTTTGGCGAAGTTCCCTTGGCGACGAAGCCCATGACCAAGAGCGCTCAGGCCACCACGCGGAGCGAGCGCCCCACGAGCACTTCGTTGTGACTGCCCATGCGATAGCCCCCGAGATCGAGCGTGACATAGCGAAAGCCATGTCGTTTGCCGGCCTCGACGATGGCGTCTCGGACAGCGGGCTCGGCGGCCCTGGCCATCTCGGCCAAGTCGAGCTCGATGCGCGCGATGGTGTCGTGCCAACGCACGCGACAGCGCTTGAAGCCGAGGTCGGCGAGGTCGGCCTCGAAGCCCCCGATCTGCGCTAGCCGTTCACGCGTGACGGATGTTCCGTACGGGATGCGGCTCGATAAACAGGCGGCGGCGGGCTTGTCCCAGACAGGCAGGCCCACGGCCAGGGCCCCGGCGCGCACGTCGGCTTTGCTGAAGCCAAGCTCGACGAGGGGCGAAATGACGGCCGCGTTTTTTGCGGCTTCGAGGCCCGGTCGATAGTCGCCCAAATCGTCGACGTTGGTGCCGTTGACGATGGCGTCGAAGCCGCGCGCCTTTTGTTCGCGCGCGGCGATCTCGTAGAGCTCGCTCTTGCAGTAAAAACAGCGGTCGGAGCCGTTTTGCACGTAGCGCGGGTCGTCGATCTCGCGCGACTCGACGAGCACGTGGGGAGCGCCGATGGTCTTCGCGAGGTCCACCGCGAGCTCCCGTTCGCGGGCGGGCAGGCTCGGCGAAACGGCGGTGAGGCCGAGGGCCCCCTCCCCCAACGCCTGATGGGCCACCGCGAGCACGAAGGCGCTGTCGACGCCGCCCGAG
>CAYLJT010000556.1:0-6091 GCA_964383995.1 uncultured Polyangiaceae bacterium | reverse complement strand
GCTTGACCTTGAGCAGGTGCACCATCATGGCCGCCGCCGTGTCGCCCTGGCAGCCGATGCGCTCGTCAGAAAAAAGGCCCAGCCAGCGCAGGTTTTCCATGATCTTGCCGGTAGGGCTGATGTGGAGAAAGCGCGCCAAGCGCTGTTCGAGAGAAGCGCCCCCCATGTGCGGGGGTAAAAACATCTCCACGACCTCGGCGTAGCTGCGCTCGGCCAAATGCGGGATGCGCAGGTTCTCGTTGGGCAGGCCGAGCCGCACGATCTGACCCCAGGTCTCGCTCCAGCCCGGGTAGCGCAGGGTGGCGCGGATCATCGTCTTGACATGGTTGAGCCCGAACGACTGCATGTACGACATCGAATCGCGGTTGGCGTAGGCTTCGAGCAGGCCCACGCCGTCCACCTGCACCGGCCAGGTGTTGAGGAACACCTGGTGGTAAGGGACAATCTTGATGGCACCATCCACCATGTATTGCGCCCCCTGGTAGGCCGCCATGACGACGTTGCGCGGGTCCCAGGTGATGACATAGCGTAGGGGGTTCTGCGGCTGATCGGGCGCTGGAATGCCGCTGCCATAGGAAGAGAACCCGACGATGCGCCCACCTTCGTCCTGAATGCGGCGGATGAGCGCCATGGCCGACATGTGGTCGATGCCCGGATCGAGGCCCATCTCGCACAAAAGGAGCACGCCCTTGCGTTTGGCGTCGAGGTCCAGATCGCGCACCGCCTGATCGCGGTAGGAGACCGACATCATGTGGCGTCCATGGTTGACGCAGTCCCAGGCCACGAGGTCCTGGTAGGCGGCCGGCAACATGTTGATCACCACGTCGGCCTGGGCGATCTGCGTCGAGCGCAGCTCGGCGTCGTTGACGTCGAAGCGAATGGCCGTACCACGCGGGTGACCGGCTACGCAGCGCGCCGCTAGCTCGACGGACAGGTCGCCGACGGTCACCATCCAGTCTTCTTGTTCGGCGTCGCTCAGCAGGTGCGCGACCAGGTACGTGGCGCTCTGTCCTGCGCCGACCACGAGTAGCTTCTTCACAATGGCTCTTTTTCCGCGCCTTTTTTCGACGACCGTTGCTGGAGCCGCAAGCGGGTCCGAGCACGCGGCCACCCTACACCAGCTCGGCTTGAAATCGGCCCGCCCCGTGCAGAAAAATTAGTTTGTGTAGCAACTACAACACCTTACGCCCCTGGGCCGGCTCCGTCGCGCGACGCGCTAGCCCCAGCCAACGGGCGGGGAGCAGCCGCATCTGGGTGCGAGGGGCCCCTGGGCGGGTCGGCGCCGTTTGCCCGACCTCCGCGGCTACCGCCCGTAGGGTCGATACCAGGGGTCGCCGATGTACACCATCATCCAGGCGCCGACGTAGGTGCTCTCGTAGGCCGCCTCGCCGAAAGAGGCCCCCTGCAGCAGGAGGTAGAACAGCTCGTCGTAGTCCGGCATCCCCACCACGTAGGGCTCGTTGACGGCGCCGAACGTCGCCGTAATGCCCTTGCGCAGGGCGACAGCCGACCAGTCTTTTGCGCCTCGGATGTCGCAGGCGGAGCACGAGTCGAGGTGTCCACCGATGGCGCCCGGAGCCCAGGTGAAGGCGTCGTTGTAGTTTCCAAACGAGTACCAGCCGGCGTAGTAGAGGGCATCGGGCGCGCTGAGCGGGGCGGGCGCCGTGCCGAGCTCGGCGTCGTTGTAGTCTGAGACAACGGGGTACAAGGCGGCGTCCAGGAACACCGTCTCCACCCCCACGATGTTCCACTCGCCCCACTCGTACGAGCCCAAATCGTCGCTCGCCGGGTGAGGAACGCCAAACCGACCGTCCACGTACACGGTGCCCGCGAGGCTCGCCGTCGAGGCCAGCGCCTCGGCGGCCTCGGTGCGATCGATCAACGCCAGAGCACCGGCTTCGTCGGCGCCGTCGATGCGAGCCACGAGGTAATAGCTGTCGTTCGGGTGAGCCGCCCGCTGTGCGCCGATGGCAAGGTGCCCTTCGTAGCTGCCGGCCACGCTGTCGCTCGCGCGGTAGTAAGGGTTTTCTACGGCATTTTTGATGGACTTCGCGTCCTCTCCGAAGACCAGCAAGGCGTCCAAGCTGGTGGTCACCGGGGTCAGGTTGTCGGCCAGGTCGGTCACCCGGTTGCTCACTTTGTAGGGCACGCCGTACACCGGCACCACGACCTGAATTTGCGGCCCGGCGGCGTCGAGGCAGGCCAGCCACGCGGCGTGGTAGGCGTCGAACAGCGCGCCGTCGAGGGTAACCGTGTCCGCGGCGTCGAGGGCGCACAGCTGCGTGTCCGGGACAGCGCGAAACGCAGCGTAGGCCGTCGCGACGTTGAGCGAGCCCGCAGCGCTCGGATTGTAGACCACGAGCGTGCGCTGACCCGGGGAGAAGTCGAAGGTCAGGTCGGCGGAAGCCGCCACGGGCGCGCATCCCGCGCGTGACGCGGTGGCCGTGGCGGTGATCGTCTCGGCCTGGAAAATGGCACCGTTGGCCGGCAAGGTCAGGTCGATCATCGCACCCGTAGCAGCCGAGAGCGCGCCCGCGGTCACCGTCCATTGCACCTCGTCCGAGGTCAAGGCAAGGTCTGATGTCGCGGACAAATTGACCACGCCGCCGGGCTCGAAGATGCCCGCCCGCTCGATCTGGAGGGTGGACGGACAGGCAACCTCCCCTCCGCCTTGACCGCCGTCACCGCCGCCGGAGCCCCCACCGCCGCTCGACGAGCTGGTCGCCCCCACGCTCGCCGCGCTCGATCCCGGATCGTCGCTGCAGCCGGCGAGCGCGAGGCCTGCCAGAACCAGCGAAGTCACGAAGACGATCGACGAACGGCCCATGAACCTACCCTCAGACCAAGGCGTTGAGCTCCCCGCGCAAGAAGTCTCGGGCGACCACCATGACATGCACCTCGTCCGGACCGTCGGCGATGCGCGACGCACGCGCGTGCTTGTACCAGCTCGAAAAGGGCACATCGTCGCTGTAGCCAAGGGATCCGTGCATCTGGATGGCGTCGTCGAGCACCTGGCACAAGAGCCTCGCCACGTGGTTCTTGGCCATCGACGAATAGGGTCGCGCCTCCTTGGCCCGCCCCTGTTCCAAGAGCCAGGCGCAATGGAAGGTCATCAGGTTGCCGGCGTGGATGGCGGCCGCGGCGCTGGCGATCTTCTCCTGCACGAGCTGGTGCTCCCCGAGCACCTTGCCAAAGCTCCGCCGCTCGCCCAAATATTTGCGGCACAAGTGCAGCGTGCGGTCCGCCAGGCCCAGCCAGCGCATGCAGTGGGTGAGCCGCGCGGGCACGAGGCGCTGCTGCGCCAGCCGAAAACCGTCGCCCACCTTGCCCAGCACGGCGCTCTTGTGAACGCGCACGTCTTCGAACAAGAGCTCCGCCTCGCGGTGGGCCAACAGGGGCCCGCCCATGGTCGGAATGTCTCGGACATGGGTCAAGCCGGGCGCCTGCCGATCGACCAGGAACATGGTGGCGCCGGTGCGCGGATCGTCGCTCGTCCTCGCCATCAAGATCAGGAATGCCGCCTCACCTGCGCCCGTGGCGTACCACTTGCGCCCGCGGATCACGAAGTCGTCGCCGTCGGCAGTGGCCGTGGTGCGTAGGTTGCTCGGGTCGGCGCCCGCCCCCGGCGCGGGCTCGGTCATGGAGAACGCGCTCGTGATCTGACCCGCCGCCAGCGGCACCAAATATTGCTCTTTTTGGGCGTCGGTCCCGGCGCCGAGCAAAAGATCCATGTTGCCTTGATCGGGCGCATCGCAGTGGAACACGCGCGCCGCCACCAGCGACCTTCCCATCTCCCGAAACAGGACGCTCATGCCCATCACGCCGAGGCCCCGCCCACCGTAGGTAGGTGGCAGGTGAGGCACCCACAAACCGCGCTTTTTGACCTCCCCTTGCAAACGCAACAAGGTGTCGCGGTGACCCGCCAGGTCTTCCTGGACCACCAGCTCTTCGATAGGGATCACCTGCTCGTCGACGAAGGCTCGGATTTCGGCGCGCAGCGCTTGAAGCTCGGGGGATAGCGAAAAGTCCATGTCAGGGGATATCCATGCGCTGGGAGAATTTGGGGTTCGTGATGCGTAGCTCGTCGCGCAACGTGGCCATGACGTGGGCCATCACGTCTGCTCCTTCTTCTGGAGACAGGGCGCGCGCGCGGATCCGCTCGGCCAGGGCGGCGTTCAACGCGCGGTGCAGGTGCCGCGGGCCCTCCCCGCCGTCCTTGCCATCCGAGACCCCAGGCAAGAGCGCCTTCAGGCCCGCGAGCTCGCGCGCGTCGAGGCCCGCTTCCGCCTCGGTCTCGGCGGCCACCAGGGAGGTCAGGTGGGAGGCAATGAGCACACGAAACGCCAGGGCCGAGGGGTCCCGGGGTCGGGCCTTGGGATCGCCCGAAAGGGCACCACGAATTTCGGTGTCGAGGAACGCCGCTACGGCGCGTAGGAGGTCTGCCTTGGTCGGTCGGTCACGCATGGGAAGGTCCCCTCTCGATGAGGCGCAGGGCTTCGAGCTCCATCTCGGCCGCGTGGCGTGGGATGGCGATGAGCTCGATGTCCTTTTCGGCACCGGACAGGTAGCGCTCCCCTTGCAACACGCAGCCGGCCGCCCAACGCACATTGCCGACCACCTCCCAATAGTGGACGTCGGCCGCGGAGACTTGCACCCCGGTGGCCCGTTCATAGGCTTCGTACAACGCGGCTCGCGGTGCAAAGCCGCCTACGGGCTTGTCAAGCTCGTTGAAGCGCCAGTTGCGCATGCACAGCCAGGCCAGGTCTTCTTCGGGTGCGCCCCAGTGCGCAAACTCCCAGTCGAGAACGGCCGAGAGGCCCTCCGGGGTGACCAGGAAATTGCCGGTGCGAAAGTCGCCGTGCACCAGGGTCAGGGGCTTCGCGGCCGGACGGTGGTCCTCCAGCCAGAGCATGGCAAGCTCGAGGGCCGGGCTCGGCACCGGCATGGCGTCGATCATCGTGCGCATGAAGGTCAAGGCGCCGGTCAGCGCACCGCCCAGCGGTGGGGTGAGCACCGCGGCCAACGCGGGCGCCGTTTCGGGCGTGATGGCGTGGATTTTCGCGAGCTCGGCGGCAAGCTCGTTGGGTAGGCCCGCGCGCGCTGCGGCGAGGGCAGGTTCGCGCACGATCTTACGCCCGATGGCCTCGCCCGGGGCCCAGTCCAGGAAGTACGCCGAGGCGCCTTCGCGCACCAGGTCGCTCGCCAGAAAGCGCGCTCGGGGCGTCTTGACGCCCCTCGCCACCGCCTCTTCGAGCACGGCGAACTCGACCCTGCGATCGATGCTCGCGGGCAGGCTGCGCCCCGCGTCGCTGCGCAAAACGAAGCGTCTTTGGCCCGCCAGGGGCCCGCTCTCGATGCTGGCATCCACCCGGTAGTTGTCTTGACAGGCGCCGCCGCCGAGGGGCTGGAAGGTCAGGATCTGGACCGCCTGACCCAGGGCGCTCTGCAGGTGGGCCTCGACCCGCTTTCCTGTCTCGGACAGGTCCGTCGTCGCTGCGGTCACGGGCGCCTCACCGCGTCGAGGGCGATGGCGGTCCAGTCGTGCTCGCCGTAGCCGCGCTCGATGTATTTGTCCATGACCGCCGCGATGGCTGGCAACATGGGCAGGGGCTGCCCCGCGGCGGCCGCTTCTTCGAGCATCAAACGCGCGTCTTTGCGCGCCATTTTCAGCTCCCACGAGGGCTTGGTCAGGTCCCCGTGCAGCATCCGCTCGATGCGCATCGGCACCAGCGCGCCCGGATTGAAGGATTGGAACAGCGCCGCCGCGTCGTCGGGCTCGATGCCGAGGGCCTTGCCCAAGGCGAATGTCTCAGCCAAGCCCGCCGTCATGAACATCAAGAACAGGTTGCCGAGCAGCTTGAATGACGCGGCGCGCTCGGGCTCGGGGCCCAGGTAGAGGAGCTTACCCGTCATTTTTTCGAGCTCCGGGCGGAGCGCCTCGAAGCGGGCCTGGTCCCCCGAGGCCAACATGATCCCCGTGCTTTCCAGGGCATTTTGCGGGCCCATGAACACGGGTGCGTGTTGGTAGGCGACGCCTCGCGCGGCCCAGCGCTGGGCGGGCAGCTTGGGGGCGATGAGCAGGACCGGCTCC
>CAYLJT010000555.1:0-6095 GCA_964383995.1 uncultured Polyangiaceae bacterium | reverse complement strand
GGGTCCTGTCCTTGGTGCGCATCGAGGTCGAGCCCTTCGATCGCGTGATCCCCACCTCGATCCCGGGACCGCCCCGCGAGGGAACGCTGCGGCACCACGACCTCGACGCCGCCCTCGCGCTGATGGCGGAGGCCGGCTTCCCGTTCGACCCGCAGACCGGCAAGGGAGGCTACCCCGAGCCCATCGACTACTACGCCGTGGGAGATTCGTTCGATCAGCAGGTCGGCGAGGTGCTGCAACAACAGCTCGCGCGCATCGGCATCCGCCTGACCCTTCGCATGGTGACCTACCCTACGTTCTTGGCGGAGGTGGGCCGGCGAAAGCGCGTTCCGATGGGGGCGACGGGCTGGAACGCCGACTTCCCCGACCCTTCCAACTTCTTCGAGCCGACCTTGGCGTCGAGCGCCATCCAAGATGAAGGCTCGTCCAACGTCGCGTTTTATTCGAGCCCCGCGTTTGACGCCCTGCTCCGCCGCGCCCACGTCGAGCGCGAGCCCCAGGCCCGCATGCGGCTCTACGCCGAGGCGGAGCGCATGATCGCCGAAGATGCGCCCTGGATCCCGCTGTACGGAACGCGGACCCACGAGGTCTGGCAGCCCTACGTGCGGGGGTACCGACCCCACCCCTACGTTGCCGCACGCTACGCCGATGTCTGGCTCGATAAGCGCGACGACGCGCGGCTGAGCGCGCTAGGAAGCCCCAAGGGGCCCCTCGCCTTCGTCCCCTTCGCCCTGGGAGCACGCCGATGAAGCGAGCCCTATGGCGCATTGTTACGCGGTTTCTGTGGATCGTGGCGCTGGTCTTCGGGATCGCCAGCCTGTCCTTCGTGGTGTCCAACCTACTGCCCGGCGATCCGGCCCGGCTGATGGTAGGTCCGCAAGCGTCTGTCCGAGACGTCGAGCGCGCACGGGAGATTTACGCCCTCGATCAGCCCATTTCCGCGCAATACGCCGCGTACATGGGGAAGCTCGTGCACCTCGGGGAGCGCCAGGTGGACCGGAAGAAGGACAAGGCGCACAAGAGCTGCGCCAGCCTCGGCCTCGGTGTCCATGTCGATCTCGGGTACAGCTACTATTACAGACAGCCGGTGGTCGACCTCCTGGAGGTCCGTATTCCGAGGTCTTTCCAACTGGCGATCACGGCCTGGTTGTTTCAGCTCGTGGTGGGCCTGGGGCTCGGCGTGTTCGCCGCATCCAGGCGTGGAACGGCGTGGGACGAGGCGGCCATCGGGGCAACGTTGGCAGGGGTCAGCGCACCGACCTTCCTGACAGGCCTCTTCCTGCAGTACATCCTGGCCTACCGACTGCGCCTCTTACCTTACGATGGCTACGGGGCGACCTCGGCCGAGCAGCTCAAGGCGCTCGTCTTGCCTGCCCTTACCTTGGGAATTTTCGGTGCGTCGCTCTACGCGCGCATCGCGCGGGACGAGGTCGGGAGCTTGCTACGCCTCGATTTTGTGCGCACGGCACGAGCCAAAGGGGCCTCCCCTCGCAGGGCGCTGTGGGTTCACGCGGTGCGTGTGGCGATCGTGCCTATCGCCACCTTGGCCACCCTCGATCTCGGCACGCTGGTCGGCGGCGCGGTGGTGACCGAGACTTTGTTCCGCTGGCCAGGCCTGGGTCAGCTCGCGGTCGACGGTCTGCTCCACCGGGAAGGACCGGTGTTGGTGGGTGTAGTGTTGTTCAGCGCGACGGCGATCGCCCTGTCCACTTGGATCCTGGATGTGCTTACCCTGCTGTTCGATCCGCGGATTCGCAAAGCTACGCAATGACGGCGTCGATGGCCGGACCCTTGTAAAAGGGCGCCACTTGCAGCATGTCGCCGTTGGCCACCGCATACAGAATCGCCGCGCTGGCCGCGTGCGAAGCCTCGAGCTCGTCGTGCGGTTTGACGTCGCCGGTCGTGGGATCCCACCCTTCGCACGTCTTGTCCGGCTTGCCGTTGCCAAACCAACCGGGCTTCAAAAAGCCGTTGCCCATGACGTAGAGCCAGTTGGTGTTGCCGGGCGTGACGTCCGGCCAGGCCGAACGCGCGAAGGGGTCGTGCGGTTGATCGCCATGGACCGTGAAGATCACCCGGTCCGCAAGCGATTTTGCGCTGCAAGAGGGGTCCTGTGCGGACTCCAGATCGGAGAGGAAGGCGTCGATGATCTTGCCGATGAAAAGTGAGGTCAGGCGTAGGGTGGTTAGATCGGCGAACGCGCCGTGCGGATCGGTGAAGCCGTTGGCGCCGCCGGTAATGGGTGGCAGGCCGACGATGAGCTGGGAGGTCAGCCCTTCCGCCATCGCCTTCTTCCCAATCATGAAGGATAATGCCAGATTTTCCAGCCGATCACGCGTGCCCTGCGTCAGGCTGCCGTCCGCCAAGAGGTCGGTCAATCCATAGAAGTCGTAGTCCTCCTGGGAAGGGGTCAATTTCTCCGCAAGATTGAGCCCAACGAGGCCCGCCGCCGACTTCATGACCTCGAGCTGACGAGTGCCCGTGGGTCGCACGGCGACCTCGCGCAAGCCGACAATGGCTTTGTAATACGTCTCGAAGAGCGCCTTGTCGTCTTGCGCCGCCAGGATCGATTTGGAGGCCGAGCTGTTGAACAGATCGATCAACGCCCCTGCGGTAGGCACCGTCGCGACCGCGGGAGCGCCGGGCGCCGACCCGAACGTGAACGGAGCGACGCCGATCGAGGGCAGGAGCGACGCGTGCGGACGCTGAATCGCGGCCACCGCGGCGAGGGTGCTCGTGCCGGTCTTGTGGTCTCCGTCCACCACCATGGTTTGCAATAATGGCGCTATGCTGTGGCTCTTTGTAATCCCCGCCATGTAGCCTGACAGCGCCCGATTGGCCTTCGGCTGTTTGGTCTGCCAGTCGATGCAAGGCGCCTCGGGGCCGTAGTAGAACGAACGACTGCCACTGACGTGCTCGAAACCCTTGTTGGGGCTCGCGGGGTCGTCGCCGTGGTAGGAATAGGCAGGGTTGCTGGCCCGAGCCACCTCCAAAAGAGGCCAGAGCAGGTGCATCCAAGCGTAGCTGCCTCCGCCGCACACGAGGTGGACGGAGCGGTTGATCTTGCTGCACGCGGCGTCGTCGGCGAGGGCCGCGCCTCCCATGTCCGATAGGTAGTTGAGAAGACCTACCCGACTGACACCCAGGCCCGCAGCGCAGGCCGCCATCGTTTTCAGAAATCGGCGTCGCGACGCCCCTGTCAGCTCTTTTACCTTCCAGTCCATGACCTTACCTCACTCGCAGGTGTGGGCCGCGGCCAGGAAGGTCGCGACGACAAGCTTGCGCCGATTGTCGAGCTCCTCCGGAGCCGCGTCGGCGATCATCATGTTGCAGAGGATCATGTCCTCGTCTTTGGGAGGACGTCCCATCAGGCAGGTGAAGGCCGAGGGCACGCACTCGCCCAATGCGGCGTCGAACAAGGGTTGACCCGAGCAGTCGAGGGCGGTCGCGATGTTGGCGATGATCTCGCTCGACGCCTGGAAGAAGATGTCGAAGAGCTTGGTGCCGCCCGCGACGGTGTACGTGAACGACTCGGCCTGACGCGCGTCGAAGCGAGGCGCGCCCAGGGCGTCGACGGCGCCCGCGTAGAGCTCACCTGCGGTGGGAAGCTCGCCGGCGGACGACTTCTTGTTGAGATCGACGCCGCGGGAGGTAAGAAGCGCGCCGAGCGAGGCGTACGGAATGCGCGCGCAGGAGTGGAGGCGCGAGCGCACATTCGGGGGTCCTTCGTCGGCGCGTTCCTGGAGCACCTGGAAAGGATCCTTGCCATTGACGACCTCCCCTTCTCCCATGGGATGATGGAAGTTCGTGCTCTCGGTGCTGTCCGTGTAAACCGTATCGGAGACGTCCGGTTGGTAAGGGGAATCGGACCCCTCGGTGTCGCCCCCCGTGCCCTCTTCGCCGCCGCTCGCCACTGTGGCCCCACCACCGCTTCCGCCTCCGACCCCGGCGGTGCCGCAGCGCGGCTCATCAACGTCGTTCGCCGGGCTACTACAGGCTGCGATGACCCCCATGCCCGCGAGCAGCGCCCCCCAAAGCATGGCCTTCGAAAAATTGGCTTCCATGTCAGAACCTCAAAAAGTCGTCGGAGAGCAAGATGGCTCGGATGGTCGCGCGGAGGTTGAATCCCTCGGCGACGAACGTCTGGAGGTGGGGCTCCAGCACCCCTTGCGGCACCTCGGCCTGGTCGTAGACCGGGTCCCCCTTCGAGAAGAGGTAGTCGTAGGCGCGCAGTACGAAACACCGCTGCACCTCGGCGTCCACGGCCATCTCGGCGCCCATCTCGGTGAGCGTCTGGACAGGATGTCCGAACTTCCACGCCGGGCCCTCACCAGGAGGTAAGAAGTCGATGTTGCGCGCGAGCGGCACGTTTGCAACGGGGGTAGGCACGGCCAGTACGCTCATGAAGTCCGTGCCCGCGGGCTGCACGTAATTTCCGGAGCTGTCGTAGGTTGCCCACAGGATTGCGCGGTGATTCGCGGTGGAATGACAATTGGCGCACATGGTGGCGCTCAGCTCGGTGAAGTTCACCGCGCCATCGGTGTACTCCCCGGCGATGGAGTAGAACGGCCAGGGAGAGCTGTACATGTACCCCTCGGGGCCCAAGGGGACACCGGGATCCACGCCCTCGGCGGGCTGCTTGTTACAGGCAAATACCTCCTGAAACAGTCGATTCCGAGAGAACGCGAAGTTTCCATAGTAGTGCGCCAACAGACCTGGATTGGTCAGGATCCCGGCGGTCTCGGAGTTGTTGACGCAGTCTCCATCGCTGAAGAGGCCTGTTGCGGGATCGAAGCTCGGGCAGGTGTTGCTCGCTTGCGTGAAGAGCTGCGTCATGTCTTCGCCATCCACCAGAAGGCGAGCCGCGAAGACGGGCGCGGTGTCCAGGCTGGGCGTGCTGCCTCCGGGGGGGTTCGCAGTGCGCAGCGTGTTTTGCCAGAAGGCCACCATCTTCGCCGCAAAACGCTTGTCGGTCATGAGCTGATCGATGAGCTGCGTGTACGTGTTCATGGGGCTCGGCGACGTCTCCAGATCGTGGATCTGCTTGTAGGTCGGCGCGTTGCCGACCAGCTTGAACGCCGCCGTTCGCAGGGCCTCCGTGTACGAGAGGACGCGATCGGCGAGCACCGACCCGTCCACCTCGACGGCCGTGAGTCCATCGGAGTCGCCGTTCGCGCCTGCGGACGCGCCGCCGACGCCGCCGCCGGACGACGCCCCTGCTGTCTCGGACCCTGTCCCGGTCGCTGTCTCACCTTCCGAGGGTGGACACGTGGTCGGGGCCGGGTCAGACTCCAACAAATGGTTGGGATCGTCCTGTTCGCAGCCTGAAAGGAGCAGCGCGGCGAGCAGAAGACCGCCCTGACGTGGGAAGTAGCCCCCTCGTTTCATATTCTTCCTCCGTACGCGGCGCGGACGCGGCGCGTGATCGTTCGCGCTCGCTGAGCGCGCGACGACGCAAAGCACGGGGCGGGCCAACTCCCGAGCCCGGACGCGCAAGGCGAGGTGGGTCGGCGTTTCGGGAGGGCGGCGACCGTGGCCCGTGCGGCCGCGCTACTTACCTTGCCATCAGCCCTGGGGAGACCAGGCGAGGATGCGAAGGAGCGTCCTCCTGTGGATGTCCAGGCGGCGCGCTGTCTCGGACACGTTGCCGCCGGCGTCCACCAGCACGCGCTGAGCGTGCTCCCAAAGCGCCCTGTCCAGACGGGCGTCCGAGGGGGGTACGAACTCGACCTTGGGAGGACCTTGCCGCAGCAGATCCTCGACGATCCCAGCGGCAGTGACCGGCCGTTCCAGGACCGAAAAGACGCCGAGCTTCATCATGCGCACCGTGGTAGCGATGCTCGCGTTCTCCATGACGAGCACGATGCGCGCGTCGGGCGCGACGCGCAGAAGCCGCAGGGCGGCCTCCTCACTGCGCATGTCTTGCAGGGCCCCGTCGAGGAGCACGAAACGCGGCGGTAAGGTGGCGGCGGCGATGACGGCGTCCTTGAGGGACCTTGCCTCGGTCACGACGAGCCCTCGGTTGCCCAGCGCGCGCACGACCTCTTCAGTTTCGGGCTGTTCGCTCGCGACCAGCACCCGGCGTAAGTGCAGCC
>CAYLJT010000554.1:0-6099 GCA_964383995.1 uncultured Polyangiaceae bacterium | reverse complement strand
CCTGTGGACCGTGATTTTGGCGGGTGGAATCAAGGTCGGTCTCGACCCCGACAACCTCGCCAAGTGGCTCGGCGGCGCGTGCTCCGTGGGCGCGCTGTACGCGACGTACCGCATCGCCGAGAAGCTCCGCGGCTTCGACCTCATGCCGTGCATCGCGACGTGGTTGCTCGCGAGCACCGTCGTGTTCTCGGGCTACGCCGTTTTTGGCCTGGAAACGCCGCTGTTCGTGTTTCTGATCACGGCGGGCCTGTGGCTCTTTCTGCGCGAAGAACCGGCCTTCTTGGTGGGCTGGGGCAAGCCCTCGGCCGAGCCGCCGCCGGGGCTCCCCTGGTCCGGCCTGGTGTTCGGTTTGGCCGGCCTTACGCGGCCCGAGGCGCCGCTTTACATCGGCGTTTTGGCGCTGTTTTTGGGCCTGCGCATCCTCGAGAAGCGCAACCTGATTCGAGGCGCGCTGTTCGTGGCCCCCGTCGCCGCTCACCTGGCCTTCCGGCGAGCCTATTACGGCGCCTGGGTGCCCAACACCTTGGCGGCCAAAACGGGCGACGTGAACGGTCAAATCCGGGCCGGCACGGACTACGTCCAGGGCTACCTCCACCACGCCGGGCCGGTCATCTACCTGGGTCTCTTCGCCGTCGCGATCGGCATCATCGAGCGGCGTCGCGTGATCCTCGCCGTGACCGCGCTCGGCCTCTTGATCCTCGGCTACATCGTGCTCGTGGGGGGCGATTGGATGCCCTATTTTCGCTTCGTCGCGCCCTTTGAGCCGTTGTGCTTCCTGCTGGTCGACATGGGCGCGCGCACGATGATGGATCGGCGCGAAAGAGCCGCCCAAATCGCGCTCGCCGCGTTCCTTGTCTTCGTCGCGTCGCAGCGCGTCGACACCCTCGCCATCGCGCAAAAGAACCTGCTCACGAAGGACAAGGGCTTCTGGGACAAGGCCGCGGGCGGTCTCGCCAAATGGTTCGTCGACTACAACAAGCCGGGCAGCCTCGCGCTCGGCGACATTGGCTACGTCGGCTACGTGACCGACTACCCGATCGTCGACATGTTGGGCCTCGTCGATCCGGTGATCGCCGCGCTGCCCGGCGGCTACACGCGCAAGCTGAGCGCCGCGTTCAACGACCATTTCTTCGAAAAGGCGCCGCGCTACTTCCTCGTCATCTCATCGAGCACCGACTGCCGTCATCCCTCGGTGCCAAATTCCAAGGTGATCTACAACGATCCGCGGTTTTTGCCGCGTTATGCGCTCGCGGGGAAAGTCAACCTCGACGGCGGCTTCGCTTGGTGTGTCTACGAGAGCCGCGCGGGCGGCTCGGAAGCCCCGTAGCGCATCGCCGAGCCTTCGTGCTAAATGCGAAGATCATGAAACAAGCCCGTTCCGCTGGGTCCTCTGTCCTGCCCCTTGCAACTCTGGCCGTTGCCGCTCTTGCGCTGACGAGCGCGGGTTGTTCGGAGCGCGTGGCCGAAGCCGCCACCCACGAGGCCGCCGCGGTCGAAGTGAGCGCCGGATCCCGCGCTGATACCGACAACTACACCGTCGAGCTCAAGGCTTCGGGCGCAGCACAGGTCGACAAAGAGTCGAGCGTCGAGCTGACCCTGGTCCCCAAGGGCGTTTATCACATCAACGACAAATACCCCGTCAAGCTCAAGCTAGCCGACCCGCCTCCGGAGGCCGGTCTCAAGCTCCCCAAGCTGCTCTTCAAGCGTGAAGACGGCACGTTCACCGAAAAATCGGGCTCGTTCAAGGTGCCCTTCGTCGCTTCGCGCGCAGGCAAGGCGACCATCTCCGGCACCTTCTCGTTCAGCGTGTGCTCGGACGCCAACTGCATGATGGACAAGGTCGAGCTCGCGGTCGACGTCGACGTGAAGTGACGCTGTAGCGCGCGCTTCGCTCGAATCGAATTTCGTAGCCGTCCTGCTTTAGCTCGCGCCGCGACCCTCCGCGGCCACCTCGAGCACGTGCTCCCCGCGCTCCACGTCGTAGGTCGCCGTCACCACGCACGGGCGACAGCAAACCGCACAATCCTCCACCACCACTTGCTGGGCGCCGCCGCCCTCATCGGCGCCGCCATCCCAGGGCTCGCCGCAATAGGGGCAGGTCGGTCCACGTCGGCGTCGTCGCGGCATGGGGCGAAGCGTAGTCGCGGTGCGAAGTTTCTTGCGCACCTAAAGTTGTCAGACTAATTGTTAGGACAACATGCCGAAGGCGCTCGCTCAGTCCGCAAACGAGGTCACCCGTGTGGCCCAAAAGCTGGTGGCGCGGGTGGTGGACGGCAGTTACCCGCCCGGTCTGCGCATGCCTTCCGAGACCGATCTGGCGAAGGAGCTCGCCTGTGGTCGCAGCACGATTCGCGAGGCATTGCGGCATCTGACCGGCCTCGGCCTGGTGCGCTCGCGGCGCGGCTCGGGGGCTTTGGTCCTGGATTTCCGCCTGGAAGGCACGCCCGAGCTGCTCCCGGCCTACGTTTTGGCGGGCAAATTCGATGGGCCGCCCCAGGTGCTCGCGCGTGAGATGCTACGCATGCGCACGATGCTGGCCGCGGAGGCGGCGCGCTTGGCCGCGGAGCACGCCGTGGGGCCCCTGACCGAGGTGCACGCGCTGTTGGCCGAGCGGCCCCAGGGCGCCTTGGCCCACACCAAGCGGGAGCTATCGATCTTCCGCGCGCTCGTGCGAGCGAGCCGCGTTTGGCCGGCGGTGTGGCTCGCCAATGGCTTTTGGAAGCCGATGGAAGAGCTGCTCGAGGTGCTCGTGCCCCTCGTGGGCGGTGTGCCCGAGGGCTACGAGGGCCACTTGGAGCGCATCGTGGGGCGCGTCGAGGCGCGCGACGCCGAGGGCGCGCAAACCTTGGTTCGACATTACTTCGACGTTGTCGACCGGGGGCTGATGGCGGGGCTCGGGGTCGTGCTGGGCCCCCACGCCACCCCCGAGGGGGCGGCCAAAACCGCGCCCAAAGCTCAGAAACGAGGCCAACCGTGACCCTCTTGTTGTTCGCTTCCTTGCCGCTCTTGGTCGTCGCGCTGTTGCTACGCGCGCTCTTTCTCGGCTACCCCCGCGCGTCCTTTCAAGGCGTCGTGCTCTCGGCGCGGGAGCAGGCGGTGGTGGCCGCGGCCGCGGACGCCTTGTTCCCGTCCGGAGGGCCGATTCCGCTCTCGGGCACCGAGGCAGGCGTGGTGCCCTACCTCGACGCCAATCTGGCGCGCTTGCCCGCGAAAAGCCGGACCTTGGTGCGCCTTTTGTTCATCCTCGTGGAGCAAGGCCCGTGGTTTTTTGGTCCCGCGCGCCGCCGTTTCACGCGGCTCTCGCCGAAAGAGCGCGGGGCCGAGCTGCGCCGCATGCAACAAAGCCGGCTCTACCTACGGCGCATCGCATTTCTGTCCCTGCGGACCATGCTCGCCATGGGCTACCTCGCGAATCCTCGCGTCGCCGAGCGCATTGGCATCGGCGCCAGCGCGCATCCCTGTGAGCGGCTGAGCGGAGCGACGTCGTGAAGCTCGCGACCCTGGCCCCGGCCGAGAGCGATCCGCATCGCGGCGTGAAGGTCTTTTCGGACTACGGCGCCGAGGTTCGGGATCGCTGCGATGTGGTCGTGGTGGGCTCGGGCCCCGGGGGCGCGGTGGTGGCCAAAGAGCTCGCGGAACAGGGCCACGACGTCGTGCTCCTCGAAGAAGGGCCGCCCTTCGGGGTCAACGATTTTCGGCAGGAGCCGGGCGCATCCATGGGACGCACCCTGCGCGAAGCAGGCACGCGCTCGACCCGCGGCAACGTCTTCATTCCCACCATGCAGGCCATCGGTCTTGGCGGTGGATCCCTCATCAATTCGGCCATTTGCGCGCGTTCGCCCGCTTGGGTCTTCGACAAATGGCGCGCCCGCACCGGCGTCGAGCTGCACGGAGCGGACCTCTTGCCGCACTACGAGCGTGTCGAGGCGTTTCTCGGCATCGAGCCCACGCCCGAGGCCGTGCAAGGCGAGCGCAACTTGGTCTTCAAGCGGGGTTGCGATGCCCTCGGCTACAGCTCCGAGCCAACCCCGCGCAACGTGCGCAACTGCCAGGGCTCGGCCGAATGTTTCACGGGCTGCCGGACGCGCGCCAAGCGCTCCACCGACACCTCCTACGTGCCCGCGGCCATTCGCGCGGGCGCGCGCGTCTACACCAGCGTTCGCGCCGAGCAGGTGGTGATGCAGGGCCGTCGCGCCACGGGCGTGACGGGCCACGTCGTCGAGCCCTTTTCATGGTCCCAACGCGGGCCGGTGACGATCGAGGCCAAAACCGTAGTGCTCGCGGCCGGCTGCTTGGCGACGCCGCTTTTGCTTCTGCGGAGCGGCATCGGTCATCGGCGCTGGACGGGCGCCGACCTGCAACTTCACCCCGGGCTCGCGATCATGGCGCTGTTTCCGCAGCCGATTCGCCCGTGGCAGGGTGCGACGCAGGGCTACCACTCGCTTCACTTCCTGGAGCAGGGCATCAAGCTCGAGGTGCTGTGGGCGCCGCCGGCCGTGCTCGCGGCTCGTCTGCCGGGGCTGGGCCACGACTTTCAACACCACCTCACCCGCTACGAGCTCATGGCGCCGTTCGACGTCATCGTGGCCGCCGAGCGCTCCGTGGGCCGGGTCTCGGCGCAGCGGGGGAGCATGGACCCCGACATCGTGTTCGAGCTGGCGCGCGAAGACGTGGACCGCTTGCAACAGGGCCTGGCGATCCTCTCCGACATCGCGTTCGCGGCGGGCGCCGAGGAGATTCTACCGGGGCTTCATGGCGTGCCCGACCGCCTGCGCTCCAAGGCCGAAGCCGACATTCTGCGCTCGAAGCGCCTCGCGCCCCGCGACATGATCACGGCCGCCAACCATGCGTTTGGGACCACCCGCATGTCGAGCCGCCCGGAGGACGGTGTCGTCGACCTGTGGGGGCGCTGTCACGATCTCGACAACGTTTACATAAGCGACACGGGCATATTTGCGGGCAGCCCGGCGGTGAACCCGATGCTCACGTGCATGGCCCTGGCGGACCGCATCGCCACGCGCCTGGCGGCCACCCTCTAATGCCGCAAAAATCCGCTGCAAAACGTTGGCTGCTCCGGTGCGTCTCATCGGGGTAAGCGTTGCAACGCGCCGCACGAGCCAAAGAGCGCACCGGAAGCTTCAGAGGCGGCGCGTTGTCGGGTACACTCCGTGACAACTCGGCCCGAGGTCGAACGAGCGAATAGCCATGAAGATTGTCTGTGAGTCCTGTCAATCGAAGTACACCGTCGCGGACGAAAAAGTCCAAGGGAAGACGGCGAAAATCAAGTGTAAGAAGTGTGGTGCGACGATCCTCGTAAACAGCTCCGGCGTCGTCTCCACGACGGGGGCAGCGGGGGCAGCGGACGCCGGCGCGCAGGCGACGGCGTCCACGAGCTACATGGTAAACGTCGCAGACGGTGATCAGCGGACGATGTCCGTGGATGAGCTCGTCGCCGCCTACAACCAAGGAACGATCAACGGCGAGACGTTCATTTGGGCCGACGGCATGCCCGATTGGCAGCCGCTCTCGGCCGTCGACGAGGTTGTCTCGGCGCTCCACGCGCACGCTCCGAGCGAAGCGGCCGCCGCGCCCCAAGAGCCCAGCGTGTCGCAGCCCGCGCGCGCCGCCGTTCGACGTGATGCGAGCCGCTCGGCCGACCTCTTCGGCGCGCGTCCCGAAGCCGCGGAGGTGCCGGCGACGATGCCCTCCTTCGGCTCCGCAGACGGTGGACGAATGACCGGCCAGCGCGAAGAGAGCTCGATGCTGTTCTCGCTCAGCGCGCTCACCGCGAAGGCGCCGGTCTCTCAAACAACGGCGACGAAAGAAGACTCCGGTCTCATCGATTTGCGGGCCCTCGGTGCAGGCAGCGTGCCCGCTGTATCGTCGGATCTTCTGCCCGATTCAGTGGCGTTGTTGCCGCTCGGCGCGCCTCCGGCGCCGCCGAGCCAGATGCCGGTCGTCGCGCCCGTCGCGTCGATTCCGCCGCCGGCGAAGAGCAAGACGCCGATCTTCATCGCGGTCGGTGCGGTGGTGGCCATCGCTGCCGTGGCCATCGCGTTTGTCGTCACGAAGGAGCCGCCTCCGCCACCACCAACGGTC
>CAYLJT010000553.1:0-6123 GCA_964383995.1 uncultured Polyangiaceae bacterium | reverse complement strand
CCGATGGGGCGCTGATCCCTGCGCTCGACGATCGCCGTCATGGCGTCTTTGGTGCTGAAGACGCCGATCGGGCGCTCTTGTGCGTCGACGGCGTAGAGGCGATGAACGTGGTGCTCGATCAGGATCTTCGCGGCCTCGCTCACCTTGGTCTCGGCCACCACGCGCAAATCGTCCCGGGTCATCACCTCGCCGACGGTGCGGTTGGGGAACGCAAGCAATGCGCTACCGATGCGACGACCGGCCTGCCGGGACCCCACGCGGAGCAGGTCGGTGCGGGATACGACGCCCACCAGCTTGCCCTCGACATCCACCACGGCGAGGCTCGAAATACGCTTCTTTTCCAGGGTATGGTAGGCCTCCACGAGGAGCGTGCCGGGGGTCGCGGTGACGACGGGAGAGGTCATGTACAGTTGAATGGGCATTTCGAAATGGGACATGCTCGGCTGCAGTTCACGGCGCATGCCGCCCGCCGGATCCGCACGAAATGCGCTTGTGTCCCGCCGCAAAACCGGCAAAGTCGGCGGGCCCGGCGCAGCCCCTGCGCGCCCTCCAGGAAAGAGAACGACCATGTCCTTCGCGACCACCGACCTCGTCGATGCCCACCCCGACCTTCGCGTGCTCGAGCCCCTGTTCTCGGACTACGGAGGGACCCGGCAGTTTGCGGGGCCGGTCAGCACCGTCAAGGTCCACGAAGACAACGTGCTCGTGCGCCAAGCCCTGGAAGAACCTGGAAACGGCCGTGTGCTGGTGGTCGACGGCGGGGGCTCCAAACGGGTGGCGCTGCTCGGAGGCATGTTGGGTCGCCTCGCGGAGGCGAACGGTTGGGCGGGCGTCTTGGTGTACGGTTGTGTCCGAGACACCAACGAGCTCCGAGCCTGCACCATCGGCGTGCGAGCCCTGGCCGTGTACCCGCGCAAGAGCGCGAAGAACGGCTTCGGAGAGCGGGACGTCCCGGTGACCTTCGCGGGCGTCACGATCCGCCCTGGGGATGTCCTGTACGCCGACGAGGACGGCATCGTGCTCGCCGAGGCCGATCTCCTGGCTCGCTCCTGACCCGAACCTTCCCTCCTACCCTCCCCCGCGAACGCCATGAAAATCTTCGTCACGGGCGCCTCCGGCTTCATCGGTGGCCACTTCACCGAGGCCGTCTCTGCACAGCACGAGGTCTTTGCCATGGCGCGCTCCGAGCGCAGCGCCAAGGCGGTCGAGGGGCTGGGAGCCAAGGCCGTTCGTTGTGAGCTCGGGTCGGTGTCCAAGAACGACCTGCAAGGCATGGACGCCATCGTCCATGCCGCGGCCTACGTGGAAGAATGGGGCACGCGGGAGCAGTTCTTCGAAGCGAACGTCACCGGCACCGCAAAGCTCCTGGCGGCGGCGGCGGAAGCTTCCGTCCCACGCTTCATCCTGGTCGGCACCGAAGCGGCCGTCTTCGCCGGGCAGCCGCTCGTGGACATCGATGAGACCTACCCCTACCCAACCCGGCAGCAATACCTCTATTCGGAGTCCAAGGCGGAGGCCGAGAAGCTCGTGCTTGCGGCTTCTTCCCCCGCGCTCACCGCCCTGTCCATCCGACCGCGCTTCGTCTGGGGCCCCCGCGACAACAGCGTTCTCCCCGCGATCCTGGACAAGGCAAGGGCAGGCGCGTTCGCGTGGATCGACGGCGGTCGCGCGCGCACGTCCACCACACACGTGGCCAACCTGGTGCATGCGCTGACCCTCGCGCTCCACAAGGGGCGCGGTGGCGAAGCGTATTTCGTGGCCGACGACGGCGAGCGGACGCTGCGCGAGTTCTTGAGCGCGCTCGCGCTGACCCAGGGCGTCGACCTCGGCAAGAAGGAGGTGCCCGCGAGCGTCGCGCGGCTGGCCGCTTCCGTGGTGGAAGGTAGCTACCGTCTCTTCCGTGTCCGGAAAACACCGCCGCTCACCCGCTTCGCGAGCGCCATGATGTCGAGCACGGTGACTGTGCGCACCGACAAAGCGCGGGCCGAGCTGGGTTATGCGCCGATCCTGAGCGTGGAGGACGGCCTGCGCGCGATGGAGCACGAGGCGGTGCGGACGCGCGGCGATCGCTAGCCGCGCGCGTGGCAAGGTAGGTGCGAAACCTACCATCCTTTCGCCTGGTTGCCAGCTTGAGCAACGGCGCGACTTGCGCAACCGAATTTCACAACTTGCGCGACTTCGCCCCCGAAAAGCGCCTGTTTTTCCTGGCATGGTGGATGCGGTAGCTAGCGGCCATGAAGCCCTCGCAACGCTGGTCCCACACGCCAAGCATCGCGCTCCTGTTCCTGGCACCCTGGCTCCCGTCGTGCGCTGTCGCAGACATCGACGGGCAGGGCGCCCCCGACGAGGAGGGCACGGCGCGGCAAGATGCGTTGAGCGGACAACGGACGACCCTTTGGATCCATGGTCGCAGCAGCGGCTCTCCGACCACCGTGGGAGCCTACGATGACTTTGGCTATTGGGGCCCCGCGGCCGACGCGACGGGCGCCTCGCCCAAGGCAGTGGGCTGGGGCGGCGTGGACTACATCGCGACCTCCAACGGCGCCGTACGCGACGCCCTCGACTGCTTCTGTACGGGTGAGCGGGCCTGCTACGCGGCGGTGCACAGCGCTGGCGAGGCCCAGCTTGGCTATGCCTTGGCCTACTACGGCGACAGCGAACGTCCTATCACCAACGGTGTCCCGGACGCCTTTGGGCGCTGCGAGCCGACGGGCGAGACCCAGAAGGGCTGGACGGTGCTTTGGGTGGACGTGGCCGCCGGGGCTGCGGGGGGCAGCGAGCTTGGAGACCTGGGCTCGTGGGCCGTGGGAGACAACCTGGCGTCGGACATGCGCGTGAGCACGGCGCGCGCGCTGTACGACCACAACGAGACCCGGGGCATCACGTTCTACCGCTTCGCGGGGGCGCGTGGGAAGGCCTACGCCGCGCTCCTGCCTGGTCAGGATGACGGGACCGTATCTTACCATGCCGCGGGCGGCCTGGCGCTGCCCGGGTCGTTCTGTAATCCGGGCGATCCGTTCTGCGACGACGACCTGCGCTACGGCGAAGACGGCTCCTGGTTGAAGGGGAGCTACGTGCCGAAATGGGCAGGGCACAACCTGTACTTCCGCGATGACGGGGAGGTGTACGACCACTTCACGCGCGGAGCGTGGGGCGGGATCGTGAGCGAAATGCGCGCCGATATCGGGGCCTACGCGCTGCCGAAGGTCAAGGGGTCGGCGCGCGCGCGGGGCGCGCTCGACGACTTCCAGCAACGCACGCGCTACCCCTTCGGCTCGCGACCAGCGTCCGAGCGCCTTGACCTGTTGCGGCCGAACTTCGTGGCACCGCGGCAGGTGGCCCTCAGCGACACGCGCGGAGCGAGCCTCGGTCCGCTCCTGACCTTGACGCAAGATCGCTACGACATCGGCCCTGGGGAGAGCGCGGTCCTCCGGCTCACGTGCGCGATCGGCGCGCGCCCGACGCCGTGTCAGGTGGACACCGCGCTGGTCAGCCTCGGGGCGACGCCCGTCACCACGGCGCTCTTCCACCCCAGGGAAGACGGCAGCGCCGAGCTGGTCATCGACCCGGAGACCCTGGGCCTAGGCGCGCATTTCGGGGCGATCCGCGTGGAAGCGGCGGTCCGCGTGGGGTCCGCGCGGGGTGTTGCTTCGTTCGACCTGACCTCCACCCCGAAGGCCCCGGCGCTGCTCACGGGGCAGGTGCGCGAGGCGCTGGAGCAGGGCTCCCTGGCCCTCTACGTAGGCGTGGAGGTGCTGGAGGCCGGGAGGTACGTGCTGCGCGCGCGGGGCGACGACGCGCGGGGGCGGCGCTTTGCCTACCTGAGCGAGAGCGCCGAGCTTGGCGCGGGGCAGCGCGAAATGCGCCTGAGCGTCTTTGGCAAGCTTGTCCGAGACAGCGGCGCCCTCGGGCCGTTTTCGCTGGCCGATGTGGAGCTGTTTCGGCTGCGCGAAGACACCACGCCGGATCGCGAGCGGGCCCCCACCTGGGAGGGGGTCATGCACGTGACCCGAGCTTACCCGAGCAGCGCGTTCTCGTCCGACGCGTGGCAAGATCCGATGAAGGAGCGCGTGCTGCGGGCCTTGCGCTCGGACGTGGCGGCGGAGTGACGTCTCAGGGCGAGAGGTCGACCAGAAACAGGTCCCGGTCACCCTGGCTGGTGATCGGCCCCGCGCCGTCTCCGAAGTCCAAATCACCGTCGAAATAGCCGCCGACCGTGATGGATCCGGAGCTTGCCACGGCGACGTCGGTGGCGTAGGCGTTGCCGCTTCCGGACAGGATTTGCTTCCACACCGTGGCGCCGCTGGGATCGAGCGCGAGGATGAACACGTCGACGCCGTCGGAGGTGACCATCTGACCATCCCCGAAGTCGACCGAGCCCTGGAAGATGCCGGCTACGATGATGTTGCCCACGCTGTCGGTCGCGACCGCCGTCGCGCGCTGGGCGTTGGCCGCGGCGTACACCTTGGCCCAGGTGCAGCTTCCGTTGGCGGTCAGTTGCGCCACGAACGCGTCGATGCCGTTGGTCGCGGTGATCGTGCAGCCACCGAGCACCATGGCACCTTGCATTTCGCCGACGACGACGATGTCGCCGCCCGAGGTGACGGTCACCGCATTGGGCACCTGCGGCGATACGTCGCCCGCGACAGCCACCCACGCAACATCCCCGGTGTCCTGCACCTTCACGAGCACGACGTCGTCTTGCTGCACCTGGTGCGTGACCCCCTCGATGACCACGTCCGCGGCCGCGCTTATCGCGAGCACAGCCTCTCCGGTGGGGGTCACGGCAAGATCCATGACGACCTGGTCCTTCTGCCCCGTCGCCGTGACGGCCCAGCTAGCGACACCTTCGGGGGAGAAGGCGGTAAGAAAGGCGTCCTGATTGCCCGCGCCCGGCGCCACGACCCCGCCCCCAAAGTCCACGTCGCCGCTGAAGTTGCCCGCAAGGAAGATGTTCTCGGTCGGCGAAACGGCCACGCGTCGACCCGTCTGATCGTTGTTGTCGCCAAACAGGAAAGACCAAAGGGCCTGCCCGCTCGCGTCGAAGCGGGCCACGAAGATGTCGCTGTTGACGAAACCGCTCGGGACCAGTTGACCATTGCCGAAATCCACGGGACCCGAGACGCTACCGGTGATCAGCAAGTCGCCCTGGGGGCTGACGGCAACGCCCTCGGTCACATCGGTGAACGCCGGATCGCCGAAGCCCAAGCCAAGGGCGAAGCCCTGCTGCCCGTCTCGGACAGCGACGAACGCGTCGCTCGCGTTGACCCCGGCGTCGAGCGTGAAGTTGCCCAACGACAACGTCCCGACATGGCTGCCGGCGAAGGCGATTTCGCCGTTCGGCCCCGCGTCGATGGCGAAGAGCTGCTGCCGCGCCGCGTCCCCTGCGGTGAAGGTCGTGGTAGGCGCGCCGCACGCGCTCGATCCGTCGCAATCGTCGTCTTCCGGCGTGGAGCAGGACTCGGCGGTGGGCACGACCTCGTCCTCGCACGGACCGTAGGAGGTGCCATCGTCGAGGCAGATCTGGACACCTGCCTTGCAGAGCCCCACGTTGACGGTCCCCTCCGGACCGGTATAGCAAGATTGCTTGGCGCCCGGCTCGCAGGGGCAGCCGTTGTCGGGGGCGCCGCTGCAATCTTCGTCGATCGGGTTTCCGCACACCTCGGCCGACGGCAAGACCTCGCCGTCGCACAGGCCGTAGGCGCTGCCGTCGGGGAAGCAGGTCTGGATGCCGGCCTTGCAAGGTCCGATGCCCTCCGTGCCTTCCGGACCATGGTAGCAAGATTTGGTGGCGAAGGGCTCGCAGATGGGCTCCTCCGGATCGGACGCAGTGAACGACAGATCGTTCAGGCCAGCGATGGAGTTGCACGCGAGGTGGCTGCCCAGCACGAGCACGAGGACGCTCGCGGCGACGGTGGAACGCGCGCTTCGCACGGGGGAAGCTCTCATGGGCTCAACACCATCTTCTCGACGGTGGCGGCCAACACGTCGTCGGTGCGGAAGTGCAGCGGGCGGTAGCGGCCGGCCAGCCAGTCGCTCAGCGTGTTGTCGTAGAACGGGCTGTCCGGGTCGCCGACGTTGCCACGCGGGAAGTTGACCTCCGCGCTCGGCACCCCGTCGTCG
>CAYLJT010000552.1:0-6141 GCA_964383995.1 uncultured Polyangiaceae bacterium | reverse complement strand
CCAGCCCCCGAGGGCCCGGTTCGTTGCGCCACCTTCGCCGGGGATGGCGCAGCCGCAGCCGCCCGCGCTGTCGTCGCCCAAGCCTTCTTCCGGCACCCGCACGCCGGGCCGCGTTTCGAGCCAAAGGTGGCTCGTCACGGTGGCGATCTGACCATCGCGCAGCACCTCCAGGCGATAGCGATCCTGACCACTTCCAGGTGCATCCACGCGCAGCGTCAAGGTCTCCGCGCCCGTCTCGAGCTCGGCGGCCTCGATGGCCTTGCCATTCTTGACCCAGCGGGCGGAGAGACCCGCGCCCTCGGTCACTTTCGCGCGCAAGATGGTCGTTTCTGCGTGTACGGTGTCGGCCTCGGGGGCGATGTCGCTCGTCAGCTCGACCATCGGATCCTCTACGCCACCCACCTTGACCACCGTCTTGCTCTCTCGAATTCCGCGGAGCAAGCTTGCCACGCTGAGATCGTCGGCGAAGACGTAGGTGGTGGGTGTCCCGACGGGCGCGCCGAAGCTTCCAATGTCTTGACCTGCGGTGTGGTCGTCGCTCCCGCCGACCGCCGCAACATGCCGTCCGCTGTCGCACAGCGCATCCCAGAAGGCCAGGGTGTCATGGATGAAGATCGTGCTCGTCGCGGCCGTGGCGATCTCCACGGCGTCGATGGCTTGGGCGTCAAGGTCGTGCTTCCACGAACAGCCAATGCACTGTCCTCCCAGCTCGAACAGCGGATGATTGATGGAAAATAGCGCGCCTTGGTCGCGAAACGCCTGGGCCGCTCCGGCGATGTCTACCCCGGGCTGACCTATCTTGTGATCGACCCAGGCTGTGGCCCCAATGCCGTTGGCATGACCGGCGTAGGTGGTGTACTCGACGCCCGGGACCAGCAAAATGTCCGGATGATCGGCCTGGGCGGCGTTGATGAATTCGAGCTGCGAGACGGTGTTGTGATCGCTCAGCTCGACGAAATCCAGACCGCGGCTCCGGGCGAACGTTGCCACCTCGTCGAGGGAAGGTCGCGCGTCGCCGCTCTCGACGCTGTGGACATGGAAGTCACCGGCGTAAAAGCGGGCTTCGGAGGACAGGGCAGGGGAGGGAAGGTAAGCTGCCCGCTCGCTCTGGGGCGCCAGGGTGGCCGCGTCGCGCAACACGACCTCCACATGGTAGTCGGCCGACCCGCCGTCGAGCTTGGCCTTGCCGATCACGATCCGCCATGTCCCGGGGGTGACGGGGCCGGCGAGGTAGCTCCGCGAAGCGGCCAGCTCGCCCACGATGGCGGGCTCCTCGTTGCCCCCGCCCCAACCGCGAAAACCCTCCGGATCGAGGAGCCCCCAGTCCAAAATGTCAGCGTCGGAGAGGTCGTCGTGGGAGACCTGAATTTCAGCGATCCCGGCGGGCACCTCGAAGTCGACAAACTCGTGATCGAGGCCACCTTCGCTCACCGTTCCGTCGAAGGTGAGCGTTTGGTCGGCCCACACCGCGGTAGGCGCGACGAGCGCGCCGAGCGCTACGGCGAGCGGGATGGTGAGGCGGCCGAAGGTCATCGTAGGGCTCCACAGCGGGAAGGTGGCAACGCGCGAGGCACGGGCGACCACGCCTTGCAAGACTACACCGCCCGGATCGCGGCGTGCACGAAAGATGCGCGCCTATGGTCAAGGGGCGTCGAGCCGTGTAAGGTGGCCCCACCATGGTTGGCTATCAGCCCTCTCGTCGTTGGCTCTCCGGGGTCGTCTTTCCGCTGCACGTGCTGGCGTGCATGGTCCTCGGGGTCTTCAACACGGGCGGTGGCTGCGGTCCCGCGAACGACCTTCCTCCGACGAGCGTCGTCTGCAAAGAGCAGGACACCTCGGGGTTGGACCTACCTCCTGACCCCAATCTTCCCTTCGTCTGGCTCGGGACCACCACCGCTGACGGCGCCTACCGCGCGATTGAGCCCAACGAGACGCTGGGCGTCATCACGGGTCCGCAAGGGGGCAGCCATGTGTGGGGTGCGGCCCGCCTCTACACCCCTGCGGGTGGTCTGTGGGTGCTCGAATTCGCCTTGAAAGACGCTGAGGGCGCACAGCTCGCCGGGGTGAATGTGCCCGCCGAAGCCTGCGCGGGCGGCACCATCGAGGTCACCTACGTGACCGTGTACCTGGAGGCCAACCCGCCTGTCTCCGGCATCCTGTCGGTCACCGCCAAGCCCTCCGAGGGCCCGGCAGACGCGGTGAGCGCCGAGGTGCCGATCGCTGTACAGTAAGGTTTGTGGCGTCTCCTGTCTCAGACAAATAGCACCTCCGCGATGAACGTTCACCTGATCGACGGCACCTTCGAGCTCTTCCGCGCCTACTACGGCGCGCCCCCCGCGCGCTCTCCGTCCGGGGTCGAGGTCGGCGCCACGCGGGCGCTCTTGCGCTCCTTCGCGGCCCTGCTCCGCGAGCCCGGCGTGAGCCACGTGGCGGTCGCCTTCGACACGGTCATCGAGTCCTTCCGCAACCGCTTGTTTGCCGGGTACAAGACGGGAGAAGGCATGGACCCCGCGCTATACGGCCAATTTCCCCTGGCGGAGCGGGCTACGGCCGCCCTTGGAATCACGGTCTGGTCCATGATCGAGCACGAGGCCGACGACGCCCTGGCCACGGGAGCGCGGCTCTACGCCCCCGATCCGCACGTGGAGCGGGTGCTGCTCTGCTCACCCGACAAGGACCTGACCCAGTGTGTCGGTGGCAAGGTGGTCACGCTCGATCGCATGCGCAAAAAAGAGCTGGATCACGCCGGCGTGGTGAGCAAATTCGGGGTGCCACCGGCGTCCATTCCAGACTACCTTGCCCTGGTGGGCGACAGCGCCGACGGCATTCCAGGCGTCCCGCGTTGGGGCGCAAAATCCGCGGCAGCGGTGCTCTCCGTCTACCACCACATCGACGCGATTCCCGATGCGGACTGGACGGTGAAGGTGCGCGGGGCGGACGCCCTGGCCGCGTCTCTCGCGGCCCACCGCAGCGAGGCGAGGCTCTACCGGGTGCTCGCCACCTTGCGCGACGACGTGCCGCTCCGCGAGTCGCTCGACGATCTGGCCTGGCGTGGCGCACGGCGGGCCGACCTCCAGGCGCTGTGCGAAGAGATCGGGGAGACGACCTTACCGGGTCGCATCGAGCGCTGGCAAGACGGGTAGCTCCACGTCTACCCTTCCATCTTACCACGGCAAGGTCGTAGAACCGTCACTCCTCCGGCATGTCCGGCTCCTGGTCGTTGTTCCCCCAGGGCTCCTTTTCGAACTTCTCCACCTTCTCCTCCGCGGGCTTCGGCGGCTCGGGCTCGGCCTTCGGCTCGCCCCGAAGGGCATCCAGGAAGCTCCATTGAACGAACAGCGATGTATAGGCGATGACGAAGAAGGCATCGGGGTCGTTGCCGAGCGACGCGCCCACGTTCCAGGTCACGCCTTCCATTGGGAAGAGCCCCAAAGCCAAATTCGTCCCGCCGATTTCGCTCGCGCCGCCCACGTGGTCGACGGCGAAATAGAAGGGGCCAAACGTCGGCGACTCGTAGCCTGCCAGCAGCGCGAGGTCGGCTTTTTCGGGGAAAGGGAAGGTTGCGTAGTAGAGATCGGGGTACTCGCCAGCCAAGAGCGAGGCGGCCAGACCAAACGTGAAGCGACCGAGCTCCGTCTCCCCGGAGCTAGCGCTCTTGGAGGCCGAAAAGTACACGAAGTTGAGGCTTCGATCCGACTGAAATGGAGCTATTTCCATGGCGCCGAGGGCCAGCGCCGGGAGCGCTTTGTACTCTTCCACGAGCGCGAGCTTGACGTTGATGACCGGCTTGACGAAGGCATCGGGGGTCCCTGCAAGATCACTGGCATAGAGGTCCATGCCAATCTCCAACCCTCCAAACGCCGGACCATCTTTGGCAAACTCGAAGTGGGGCACCGTGCCTATCTCGAACCCCGCAAACGAGGGACCGGCCGCCTTCTCGGGGTGCATCAGCATGCCCGTCGACACGAGGACCGATGTCTCCCCGAAGCCGAGGGCCGTGCCGGTGGGGGCGAGCTGGACGACCGAAGGAAACGCAAGAGCGGCCGCGGGCGCGAGCAGGATGGGCGGGGCGATGAGCCAGAAGGGCTTCACGCGGCGGTTTTACCGCGTAACGGACCGGACGGGCGATTTGTTGAGCAAGGTGCTTCGCGCGGAGGGGATGGCTGTGCCAAGGTCGCGCCGCCGTGTCCCACGATCTTGCCGCAGAAACCGCCGTTGTCCGCGACACCGAACAGCCCTCCCTGTACCGCAGCCGAATCACCGACGATTGGAGCTACTTGAGCCCTTCGGGCGGGGTGTTGATGACCGTCGCCCTGCGCGCCATCGCGGCCGAAATCGGCGACGATTCGTACCAGCCGCTGTCGGCGACGGCGCTCTTTTGCGCGGTGGTGCCGTCGGGAGCCCTTCGCACCCAGGTTACGCTCTTGCGGCGTGGAAAGGCCGCGATTCAGGCGCGGGCGGCCCTGTCTCACGAGGGCGCGGCGGAGCTCGGGCTGGAGGTGGTGGCGACCTTCGCGCGCTCGCGCGAGGTGTTCGACGTCATGGGCGCGACCATGCCCGACGTTCCGCTGCCCGCCGAGGCGCCCGAATTTCGCGAGCAAAGTCGGCGTCCTGGCGGCGGCGGGTACCCGTTCTTCGAGGGCGTCGAGATGCGCCTGGCTCGCGGCGAGCGCTGGTGGGAGCCCGGCTTCGTCGGGGGCGAAGCGCGATTTGCGCGCTGGATGCGCTACATCGTGCCCCAGCGCACGGCCTCCGGGCGGCTCGACCCCTTGGCGCTGCCGCCGCTCGCCGACACCATGCCCCCGGCGCTGGTGCAGAAGCTCGGCCCGACGGCGCCCTGGTTCGTGGCGCCGAGCTTCGATCTCACCGTGCATTTTCTCGATCCGACGGAGCGCGAGCACCTGCTCGTGAGCGCCTATTGTCGCCGCGCGCGAGCGGGCTCGGCCACGGCAGAGGTTGAAATTTGGGACGATGAAGGGCGCCTCGTGGCTTTTGCGACTCAAACCATGATGCTGCGCGTTCCGCGCATCGGCTGAGCCGAGGTCGCGGGCCTCAGATTTCCATCGGGCTCAGACCGCCTGCGGGGTCGGGCTGGACGGGCGCTTCGGGAGCAGCGGGGGCTTCGGGCTCGACGGGCGCGGGTTGCTCCACCGCGGGCTCGGGCTGCACATACACGCCGCACACGAGCTCGCGCCGCCCATGGCGCCTCGCCTCGCCGAGATCGACGTTCACGGACGGCGCTTCCAGGTCGACGTTCACCGAAGGGCCGGCGCCGGCCATGCCGATGTACGCGTGGTCGCCGCGGGGGACGCCCTCTTCTTCGGGCGCGTCGTCGTCGTCGAGCGGCGCCCTGGCCGCCACCGCCTGGCCGTTCACGAGGCGATCGTGAATAGATTTCTCCACCAAGAGATCGCAACCGTAGGCTTGGCCCTTCGCGAGGGCGGCGGGGAGGGCGTCTTCGGGCTCGTCGTCGTCCACGCCGGACAGGGCGATGGTGCCGACCGCGCGATAGGGCGCTTCTGGGGCTGATTCGAGGAACAACGCGGGCGTCCCTGCGCCACGGGCGGGCCGATAGCTCGCGTCGGTTGTGACGAAATTGGCTTTCACGCTGCACGCGGGCAGCGCGAGCACGACAAGAAGCGAGAGGGGGAGCGTTCGCATGCCCATTCGCATTGCGAATGGCAGGCCAACGGCGGATCGCTAAAGAGCGAGGCCGTTGCGCTTTGCGTACTCGAGCACGCCGACCTTGTCGATCGTGCGAAGGTCTCGCGTGGTCAAGGTCAGGCGGACGAACCGGCCGAGCTCGGGGACGAAGACCCGGCGAGATTGCACGTTCACGTGCAGCCAGCGCTTGGTCTTGATGTTGGAGTGGGACACGTTGTGTCCAACGAGCTTGCGCTTACCTGTGAAATCGCTCTTCGCCATGGCGGCCTCGGGAATTGGGGAGGCGCACGCTGCTCGAAGAGGCTTCGCTTGTCAAGCGCTAGTCGCTTCCCAAGAAGCCGCTCCCGTCGTTTTCCTCGGGCGGAGGCCGTCGCGGGGGCTTTTTCTCGCGGGACGAGCGAGGATCGATGCGCCGCGCATCGGCCGAAAAACGCGCCGCGAGCAGTTGAAACATGCCCACCGAGACCATCGTGCAGG
>CAYLJT010000551.1:0-6143 GCA_964383995.1 uncultured Polyangiaceae bacterium | reverse complement strand
CGCGTGGGTGCGTCGACCACCACCGCCAGCACCGTCGTGGGCAGGTGCACCAGATGGGGAGTGAGCAGCTCGTCCACGCCCCTCACGGCACCTCGAGCTCCCCGCGAAACACGCGTCGGGCGGGCCCGCGCATCGTCGCTTCGCGCCGCTCGCGGCCCACCCGCACGAACAGCGATCCGCCGGGCAGAGCCACCTCCACCTCGCTGTCGAAGGGCACGTGCCCCGTGTCGGCGGCAACCGCCGCCACGGCGCACGCGCCCGTTCCACACGCCAGGGTTCGCCCCACGCCGCGCTCCCAAACCACCACGTCGATGCGCGAAGAACCCTTGGTATGGCGGCAAAATTCGACGTTCGTGCGGGACGCCGGGAGGCGCTCCACGTGGGGCCCGAGACGATCCACCAGGGCGTCGTCCCAAGGGTCGAACGTCACCGCGTGGGGGTTTCCGACGTCGGCCTGCGCAAACGAAAACGGCCGCCCTTCGAAGTCCACCTCGATGCCCGGCCCTGCCCTCACCACGCCCATGCCGATGGTCACATCGAAGCCGTTTTTCCCGGTGCGCGTCACGTTCGCCTGGCGCTCCCCGGCGTCGGTGGCGACCATGAGGGTCGCCCCGGCGCCCGAAGAGAGCAGGCTCGCGGCCACGCAACGCAGCCCGTTTCCGCACATTTCGGGGCGGCTCCCGTCGGCGTTGCGGACGGTCATTGTGGGTAAACCGTCGGCTTGCGTGCTGACGAACAGCACACCGTCGGCGCCCACACCGCGGCGTCGATCGCACACGCGCTGCACCAGGTCGTTGGACCACGAAGGTTCGGCGCGAACCACGACGAAGTCGTTGCCCAGCCCCTCCCATTTTTCGAACGCGATGGTGGCGCTCATCGTTTTGCTTGGCTCAACTTGGTGCGCGCTTCGGCCGCGGACATGCCGTTGATCTCCACGAGCTTGTCGCGGTTGCTCGCGCCCACCACGATGCTCACCCCGCCCCGGCGCACGCCGAGGGCCTTCGCGAGCACCGAGATCACCTCGCTGTTGGCCTCGCCGTCGGCGGGCGGTGCGGTGACCGCCACATCGAGGGCCCCGTTTCGCACGCCGAGCACGGCGCTGCGCGAGGATCGGGGGCGCACATGCACATCGAAGCGCACGGCTCCCATTCTCTCGGACACCGTCAGCCTGTCAAATTCGCTCGGTAATAGGGCGGGGTCGCGCTTGTCCATCGCGGTCAGTGGCTACTCGGCCTTATTCTAGCGCGGCTTTACCCCGCTAGACCCATGCGCGATCGAAAACCACTCGTTCTGTCGGGCTTCATGGCCAGCGGCAAAACCACGCTCGGGCCCCTCGTGGCGCGCGCCGAGGGCGTGCCCTTTGTCGACCTCGACGCCGCGGTCGAAGAAGCGGCGGGCGATTCCATCGAGCGCATCTTCGCGACCCAGGGGGAGGCTGCCTTTCGCGCCCTCGAGGCCTCGGAGCTGCGGCGGCTGTTGGCCGCGCCCGAGCCCCGCGTGATCGCCGTCGGCGGCGGCGCGCTCGTGGCCACCGAGCTTCGCCGCTTCGCCCTCGAAAACGCGCGCGTCGTCACCCTGGTAGCGCGTCCGGAGACGCTCTTACGGCGCGTCGAAGCGGCCGGCGTCGTGCGCCCGCTGCTCGCCGACGCGCCCGACAAGAAGGCCCGCATCGCCGAGCTTTTGGCCCTTCGCGACGACGCCTACGCGGAGGCCCACGCCAAGCTGCGCACGGACAGCGAAGCCCCCGACGCCCTCGTTAACGCACTGCGTCGTATTTGGCGCGAGGACGCCGTGTTGTTGCCGCTCGGCGCTCGCAGCTACGCCGTGCGCATCACCCATCGCCCCGCCGAGGTGGTCGCCGAGATGGTGGACGCCCTAGGCCCCTCCTCGATTTTTCTGGTGACCGACACCCAGGTCGCCGCGGCGGTGGAGCGCGATCTCGAGCACGGCCTCGGCCCCCGCGGCCGCGCCTTCCGGTCCACGGTCGCCTTCGCGCCGGGCGAGGAGAACAAGCACCTCGGCTCCATCGAGCTGGCCCTCACCACGATGGTCGAGGCCTCGGCCGACCGCGACGCCCTGGTGGTGGCCCAAGGCGGCGGCGTGGTGACCGACATGGGGGGGTTCACCGCTGCGACCCTGCTCCGTGGTGTGCGTTGGGTCGCCGTGCCCACCACGCTCTTGTCCATGGTCGACGCCTCCGTCGGCGGAAAAACGGGCGTCGACCTCGGCGTCGCAAAAAACGCCGTCGGCGCATTTCACCAGCCCTCGGCCGTCGTCATCGGGCCCGGCTACGTTCGCACCGAGCCCCAGCGCGGCTATCTCAGCGGCCTGGCCGAGGCCGTGAAAACGGCGGCGATAGGCGACCCCGAGCTGCTCACCTGGATGGAAGAGCACGTGGGGCCCATCTTGGCCCGTGATCCGGAGGCGGTGGAGCACGTCGTGTCACGCTCGGTGGCCGTGAAAGCGGGCGTGGTGTCGCGGGACGAGCGCGAGTCGGGCGAGCGCGCATTCCTCAATTTCGGGCACACGGTGGGGCACGCCCTCGAGTCCCACGGGGGCTACCAGCGCTTGACCCACGGCGAGGCCGTGTCCCTCGGCATGGTCGCTATTCTGTCGCTGGGCGTGCTGCGCGGCGTGACACCGCCCGCCGTGGCCAAGCGTGTGGTCGCGCTGCTCCAACGCCTGGGCCTCCCGACCGACTTGGCGGGCGAGCCCTTGGCGGACGCCATCGACCTCATCGGGCTCGACAAGAAGCGGCGCGGTGGGAAGGTTCGAGCGGTCCTTCTCGCCGATCTGGGGCGACCCGAGCTTCATCCCCTGGCGGTCGACGCGTTCCGAGCGCTCGTCGACAAATCGCCACAACTTTGACCGATAGCGAATGAGCCCGGTAGACTTTGCTTCACGAGTCGCAGCGGAGGCGAGCTAGGCATGAATTCCCCCAAAAAACAGCGGATTGGAACCGTGGGCGCCTGTTTGGTCCTCTTGGGCCTTGGCGTCACCCAGGTGGCGGCCTGCGCGGACAACCGCGCGAGCCTGTTCATCCGTCAAATCATCCTCTCCACCGACGACGCTTGCACCGTCACCAACGACCCGTCCGCGCCCTCCTTCGTGCCGCCGGGTCTCTTGGACGTCGGGCTGAACATCGCCGGCGGCGCGGACTATTCGCTCCCGCTCCTCGTCGGCAACCAGCTCGTGCGCCGCACCGACTCCACGAAGCTCCGCTCCGAGTCCGACTACGTGTTCTTGACTTACGCCGATGTCACCGTGGAGACCGTCGACGGAGCCATCATCGACGAATACCAGGTGCCCATCTCCGGCACGATCGACCCCGCCGTGGGCACCGACCCGGGTTACGGCTTTGTCGCCGTGCCCCTCGTATCGCTCAGCACGCTCTCCAACCACCGCCAGCAGCTCGTGGACGCGGGGCTCGTCGTGACGCGCGTCGTCGTGGGCGGCGTGACGTCGGGCGACGACGACGTCGAGAGCGGCGATTGGACGATGCCCATTCAAATTTGCGACGGCTGCACTTGCCCCACCGGCTTCGCGAGCGAGTGCAAAGACGCGGCGTGTTCCTCGGACGTCAGCATTTTGCGCGCGGCGGGCTGCTGCAACTGAGCTACTTCACCGGCCGTGTTTCGGGCGAGCCACCCTTGAGCCCGTTGTAGGCGTACACGATCGGGATGCTGCCGAAGCCGATGTCGAGCTGCGCGCCGAGCACGATGGCGACGTCCCGCGTCTCTCCCAAGCCATAACGAAGCTCGGTCAAGAGGCCCACGGCCATGCCGTAGCGACCGTGGTAGTTGTAGCTGCGGCTGCCCCAAAAAAGGGAGCCGGCGACGCCGGGCTCGATACCGTTCACGACGTCTTCTCCCGCACGGCCGTACGCGCCCGCCGAGAGCACCACGGGGAACGGATCGATGACGGGGATCAGCACCGCGAGCCCGGTGCCGAGCTGCAGGTCCGCGAAGCCGTTCGACAGGGTCTCGACGTAGGGTCCCGCGCCAAGGTCCCAGGGGCCCTCGCGCCCAAACAACACGTCGCCGCGCAGGCCCACGTGGAAGAGCGTGTCGTCCCAAAGCGCGCGGTCTGCGCCCGCCCCGGCGATGCCGACGGTGAGCCCGGCCGTCCCCTGCGGTTCCGCGGCGGCCGTCGCGGCCCAGCCAAGCGTCGCGAGCCCAACGGCGAGGGCGGCGAGCGAGCGGGCGGCGCGAGGCATGGGCGCAAGGTAGCGCGAGCGAAGGGCGAAGGGGAATCGTCGTCGCCTTCGGGGAGCAGCGGTCCGTGCAAATCGGTCGGGCCGCGCCGTCGACGCTGGGACGGGAAAGGCGTATACGGGTGGGGATGGTGAGTCGCGGCGTTCCGTTGCATGTCGGCGGTCAGACCTACCGGGTCACGGCTTCGGTGGACGAAGCCGAGCTCCGGCGCCTCGCCGAGGTCGTCGACGACAAAATCATGGCGCTGACGCCGCCGGGCCGTCCGGTCGCCGCGCAGGCCATCCTCCTCGCCGCCATCACCCTCGCGCACGAGGCCGAGGAGCAGCGCCGCCGGGCGGACGCTTTGGCCGAGCGCACGCGCGACCTCTGTGGTCGCATCCTCACGCGCGTCGACGCGGTCCTAGGGCCCATCGAGGCCGCGGCCGCGAGGCCCGACGGGGCAGCAGCCAATGACGCGGGCGCTTCGGCACCTCGAAGCTGAGCTCCGCGCCCTCGCGGAAACCGGCCTGCTGCGCCGGCCCCCCGACGCCGTTCCTCCAGGCGCGCTCGTCCTGTGCTCGAACGACTACCTGGGCTACGGCCGCCGTCCGCTGCGCGAAGGCGAGGCACCGGGGGGAGCGCGCGCGTCCCGTCTCGTCTGCGGAGACCACCCGGCGCACCACGAGGCCGAGCGCGCCCTCGCCGATTGGTTTCGAGCCCCGGCGGCGCTCCTGTTCACCTCGGGCTACGCAGCGAACGTCGGCACCATCTCGGCCCTGGCAGGCCCCGGCGACGTTGTGATTTCGGACGCCCTGAACCACGCGTCCCTAATCGACGGTTGCCGGTTGTCGGGCGCGGCCGTCGTGGTGGTCCCGCACCTCGATACGAACGCGGTGGAGCGCGCCCTCGCCAAGGCGTCCGAGGCGCGCCGCCGCTGGGTGGTCACCGAGTCCTATTTCAGCATGGACGGTGACGAGCCCGCGCTGCCGGTCCTGCGCGCCCTGTGCGATGCCCACGACGCCGCCCTGGTGCTCGACGAGGCTCACGCGGTTGGCGTGTTCGGGCCCGAGGGGAGAGGGCTCGCGGCGGAGGCAGGTGTCGTCCCCGACGTGCTCATCGGCACGCTGGGCAAGTCGTTGGGCCTACAGGGCGCCTTCGTCGTGGGGGCCGAGCCGCTGCGCGCCTGGCTCTGGAATCGCGCGCGGAGCTTCGTGTTCTCTACCGGGCTCAGCCCAGCGTTGGCGGGCGCGCTCGTGGAGCGCATCGAGGAGGCGCGGGCGGACGACGCCGCCCGGCTTCGCCTGGACGCTCACGGCGCGCTCCTCCGAGAGCGCTTGGCGGAGCAGGGGATTCGCATCGGCTCTGCCCGCGGCCCGGTCCTTCCGTGGGTCATCGGCTCCTCGGTTCGAGCGGTCGAGGTTGCCGCGAGGGCGAGGGGCGAGGGGGTCATTGTCCAAGCCATCCGCCCACCGACGGTGCCAGCGGGGACGGCGCGACTGCGCATCACGGTGCAGGCCGACCTGGCGCGCGAGGACATCGTCCGCGCGGCGGACGCTCTGGGTCGTGCGTCGAGGTTCAAGGAAGCTGGAGAAAACGGGTGAAGAGCAAGCGCGTTGTGCTGGTGGGGACGGGGACGGGGGTGGGAAAGACGCATGTGGGCGTTGCGCTGGTGTCGGCGGCGGCCGTGGCCGGGCGCAAGGTGGTGGGGCTGAAGCCGGTGGAGTCGGGGGTCGTCGAGGGCGTGAAGACAGACGCGAGTCGCCTGGCGGAGGCGGGAGTGTTTCACGTGAAACAGTCGCCATACGCGTTGTTGGAGCCGATTTCTCCGCACCTGGCGGCGGAGCGCGAGGGCGTTCGGATTCGCCTGGGGGTCATCGCACGATGGGTGGCGGAGCATCGCGCGGACCTGCAAGTGGTTGAGACGGCGGGCGGGCTGTTCTCCCCGGTCAA
>CAYLJT010000550.1:0-6144 GCA_964383995.1 uncultured Polyangiaceae bacterium | reverse complement strand
CAAGTGCGCCACCGCGGCGCGAGTCGCGGGGCCTACCGCCCTGCGTTCATCGACGAACGCGGACTGCTCCAGTCCGTAGGCTGCGCCGGTCTCGGGCATGAACTGCCACAAGCCGACGGCGCCCGCCGGGGAAGTCGCACGGGGATCGAAGCCGCTCTCGACGGCCGCAACCCAGGCGAGCTCTTCGGGCAGCCCCGCCTCGCGAAGAGCAGGCTCCAAGATGTCGCGGTAGCGCCCGAAGCGCACGAGGCGCTCGCTGAAGGCCCGTCGACCCTGCGGCTCTTCCGTCAAATAACGCACGAAACGCAGGGTTCGGCGGCTCACCGGCACGCGCAGTGACGGCAGCGAGAGGGCCGAAAGAGAAGCCTCGGTTCCATCCACGGGCGGCGCCGAGTGGGCCTCCTCGAAGTCGCGCGCCAGCTCGGCGTCGATGAGGCCGTCGGGCCGCAAGGCAGGGGCGGGAGCGCCCTCGTGAGCGGACGGTGGCGGCCCCTCGCTGCGCCCCTCCGGCGCTTCGAAAAACGCTTGATATCCCGCGTGAAACGCCCTTCCCAAGGGCTCGTGGGCGAGGGCGCCCAAGCCCACCGAAAGGGCCACGCATGCGCCGAGCGCAAGCAGGCCGCCACGCCATCGCGCTCGTTTCACCGTCCTCGTGACCATCGGCAGTGGGGCGCCATGGGGAAAGCCATGATACGACGCCCTTCGGCGATTTCGCACCCTCCCATGCATCTCTCTCGGTGGCTCCTGTTCCTTGCATCGGCAGCGGCGTGCGTTGGCTGCGAGTCTTCAAAACCGGAAGGCGCGGGGGAAAACGCGTCGCCTTTGGCGGTGGGCTCGGGGGCGTCGGGACCGTTGCTCCAAGCCTCGGCGGCGCCCCTACCCCTGGAAGCGGGGCTTTTGCCCTTGCCTGCGGATCTCGCGTTCTCGCCGACCAAGGGTCCCCCTCCCCTCGCCTTGCCAACCGGGTGCGTCCGATCGAGCCCGTTCGAAGAGGCGCCCTTCCCCGAACGAGCGCTCTTCGCCGTATCCCCGACGGTCCCGGGCGCGCTCGCGGTGGCCGACGGTACGGAAGGCGAGCTGTCGTTGCGTCACGCGGGCCTCGTGACCCCGGGCGCGCCCAGCACGCCCCTCGGCTGGTTGATCCCTTCGGACACACCGAAGCTCGCGCAGGCCTCGGATGGCACGAGGCTCTCGGCGTTCGCGTTGCCGAAGTTGCCGGGCCGCCTCGATCGCGTGGGCCTGGCGCGCGGCCCGAGCCTCGAGCTGGTGGCTGAAGGGGACGGCTTTGTGGCGGTCGATCTCGCGTGCAACGCCACGTGCGCGTTGCTCACGACACCGCTCGCGAAGGTGGAGACGCCCGGCGCGACGCTCTTTTGGGGCCCCCCTTCGGCCTCGGTCGCGTCTTGGCAGCGGCTCGATCTGAGCAAGGCCGCGTCAACCATCGAGGCGCGGCCGCTGGCCGTCGGCTTCGACGGCGACAGGCCCACGGCCGCCCTCTTGGAGCACGGCACCGTGGCCTTCGTTGGAGCTGCAACGAATGGCGTGAGCCGGCTAAGCGAGGTCGCCGTCGCGCATACGGTCCTCGACGTGCTCGTCGCGCCGCCCCTCGTGGTGAGCCACGGGGGTCCGCTGACCGACGAAGGCTGCAGCGAAGCGCCACCGTCCCTCGTGCTCAGCCGGCCCGCCGCCGAGCCCGTCGTCGTGCCGATATTTTCAGCTCCAACCATCGCGACGTTGCGCGCGATCAAAGGTGGTTCGGTGCTGGCGTGGATGGGGCCCGCGGCCTGCCAGTCCACGCGGCATGTGGTCTACGCGGTGTTGCTCGATGGCGAGGGGCATCCCCGGGGCGCGCCCGTGCCTGTCGGCGATGCGGATGGCTTCGCGCTCGCCGCGTCGAACGAGCGCGTGGAGATGTGGCTGCAGCAAGGACCTCTGCTCCGTCGCGCCAGCGCTACATGCGCCCTTTAGCGCGTCGAGGCCTAGGGAGGCCCTTGACGAGTCCATACCAGGGCATCGGATTGCCCCGCTGCCAGCCGTAGCTCGATGCGAATCGCCGCCGCGCCTTGCGCGCACACGCGGTTGGAGATCGTGTGCCGCGCCGCGGAGAGCACGCTTTCTCCCGTGGAGGTGTCGACGAGGCGCATGTCGAGGCCCGAGCCCCCGCGATCGAGCGCAGCGAATACGTCGACACAGCCCGGCCCGGCGAGGTTGCGCGTGAGGGTCGCGCGCGTGGCGTCGTTCACGGACACCACCTCGACATCCAACGGACCACCTCCGGCGGGCAGCATGTCGGCCCCGTCGAGCCGAGACAAAAGACGCGACGCCGCCGCCGGATGCGCCACCAAGGCGGGCGTCGCGAGCTTGGTCTTGCGCAGTTGAATTTGGAAAGGCCCCGGGCGCGCCAGGGCTTCGAGATCGATGCGCGCGGCGCCGCCGCCACCGCAGGTGTGGAGGACCGCATGGGCTCCATCACGCACCTCCGCCAGACGGTTGCCCGCGTCGTCCCACAGGCTCGCCTCGAACAGCGCCAGGGGCTTTCCAGCGAGCACATCGATACGCGCGCAGCCCGTCGGCAGCTCCAGCGGAAACGCGCTCCGCGTGCCTACCTTCGCCATGCCCGTGCCGACCGTCTTGGGGGCTCCCAGGCCGGCTTCGAGCAGGGAGCGCTCCGTGTCCGAGACAACTTCGGTGAGCTCCCTAGTCTCGGTCACGTATTTGACCGCGACGGACTGGGAGATTTCGAGCTCCGCGCCCAGCGCGGAGCGCCCGACGACGGCGGCCACCAGGCCCTGGGACCCGCGCGGGCGGATCGCCAGGGAGAGCTCGGTCGCGAGCGCGGAGCACAAGACGAGCGCGCGATCACGACCGCGCTCCTTGGCCCTCGCGACGATGCGCGCGGTCTCATCCTCCACCACGACCTCGAGGGTCCCCACCTCATCGCTCGGCGTGACGAACAGGTCGACGCAGCGCCCCGCTTCGACCGGCACCGAGACGCGCGTCGGCGCGCGGGGCGTGACCGCGAGGGCCATGCGACGCACATCCTCCCAGCGGCCGCCGATGCCATCGCGGTGCCTGCGGAGCTTCATTTCAAGGCCCGGCCACGAATCGAGGCGACCCGTCTCCGCCCCCGGTCGCGCGCGCGCGCCCACGGCCAGGGCGACGGCGTCGGCACGGGCGGGGGCAATACTTTGAGCCCCAACGGCAAGCGCGCCCACGCCTCCCATCACGCGGCCGACCACGTACAGCCGCTTCGGATGCGGCGGGCAGACCACGAGAGCGGCCTCTGCCGACGCGCTCTCGTCGGTCGCGAAGGGATCGCCGTTGTCCTCGTACGCGAACAAATCGACGTCGTTGACCGTCGGCGAGCCGCGCGCGATGGCCAGCAGGCACTCCTCCGCGGGGATGCTCACGAAGGCGCCGATGCGATCGCCTTCGGTCGCCACGTCGGCACCGATGATGGATAGCGGGCCCGCACCGGCTTCGATCGCGCGGGCGGCGGGCGCGTTGAGCCAGAGGCGACCGTCGATCCGATCGTTGGTCACGCGCAGGGTCTCGCTCGCGGAGGGCGCCTTCGCGGGCTCGCTGGCGGACCCACCGCACCCGGCGACGAGCGCGATGAGGCTCCCGACGAGCGGCGCAAACGCCCACGAAAATAAGCGTTTCAAGGCTTCGTCCCCAGCCGAAAGACCGCCAACGACCAAAACGCCTGGCTCGATCGGACATCGAGCGTGAGGCGCGCCGAGGTCTCGACGTCGGCGCAAAACGCGATGGCCGCGCCGTCTTGATCCGGCGTCGCCTGGTCCTGCGGTTGGCGATCGCCTATCTCCGCGATGAGCCGCATTCCCCGGGTTTCTCCGCGCAACAGCGCCACCGCGGCGACGTAGCACGCCCCCGGGACCACCTCGATGGGAACCATCGTCGTGCCGTGCGCGCCGAGCGCTTCGAAGATCGGATCCTCGACGGGCGACGGCGCGCCCCGCCGACGCAGCGCCCCCGCGAGCCCCGCGCGCACCGTCGCGCCCCAGGCTGTGGGGAGGCCCTCGGGAAGCGTGAACACTGCGTCCAACGCCGTGACCTCCGCGGGGCCCGGCGCACCGCCGTAGCGCACCGAGACGAGCGAGGTTTCGCCGAGACAAAAGTCGAGACGCGCGTCGATGGCCTCACCTCGGTCCTTGGCCAGCAGCCTGCCGCTCTCGTTGTCGCGGGCCTCGGCGTCGAGATCGGCTGGCAAACGCGGCGCGGCGGCGAGGGGCGCGGCGAGCAACGTCACGCGGTGGCAGCCCTCCCCCATGCGCAGCACGAACTCCCCGGTGCCGCGCGGCGACGCGTTCATCGACACATCGACCACGCGCGCGGCGCCCTCGTCGATGGCGCCCTGCCGCGCCCGCGCGAGGCGCTCCGCGACCGGTGTCGGTGGCGGAGGCCGCCCCGGCTCGCCCCGCGGCGCGAGCGGACCGCTGCCGCGCTCGGGCAACATCTCCGCTGCTCCAACGAGGCGCCCCGTCGATGTCGCAGAGAGCACCTCGACGGCCCCCCGAGGCGAGCCCAAAAGCAGCACCAAATTCCCAAGATCGGCCTGTGCGTCGCCGCAGCGCATGAGCTCGGCGAGGCCCGCCGAGCTGCGAACGCGCGACGCCGAGGGATCGGGCTCCGCCTCGGGGTCGACGTTCACGCCGCCATCTGTCTCGGACGCGAGGGCGACGCCGAACAGCATCGTCCGCTCGCCCATCACGGCCACCCGCGTACACCCATCGGGATCCGTGGCGGACACGTCGATGGTCACCATCGTGGGCCGGCCGTGCTCCAGAAAGAGCGGTGGATGCCGCACGATCTTGGTGCCTTCGCCCGACCACAGACGCGCCACCCGCTCGACGTCCGACGAAAGGTCGGCACGCGCCGACGAGCCCAGCGCAATCGTCGCGAGGAGCCCAAGCGTGGCGACGAGCCAACGAAGCAACATCAGCGACCTCGGAGCGCGTCCACCACGTCGGCGCGCACCACAGCCTCGGGCAGCGCCTCGCCCCGTTCGAGCCCCCCGAGGGCCCACGCGCGACGCACGTAGACACGCCCCAACGGCGCATCCGGGGCGGTGCGCGCTGTCGCATGCTCACCGGTCGTCGAAGAAAGAAACACCTCGCCGTAGCGCAACAGGGTCACGCCCAGCTCGACGGCCGACGTGTGGGCCAGGGCCTCGTCGATGGACTCGGGGGCCACGCCTTCGTCCTCGGGCATCACGATCACGTGGCTGGCACCGAGGTTCTTCGCCACCAGAGCGCGGAGCAAAAGCCCGCGCGTCCCTTCGTACGTGCCGGGGGTGAGAGCGTCCGAGACAAACACGCGTTCGCGCGGGTAATAGCGCTCCAACGCGTGCGCCGTAGCGCGCTTGCGCGCTGCGAAATCGAAAACGCCCGCGTCGTCGACGCGCACCAAGGCGAGCAATTGATCGGCGGCCGAAAGCGCCACCTTCGACAGGTGCTCGTGGGAGCGCAGCCACGGCCCAGGGGTCTCGAGGGCCACCACCTTCGACGCGTTGCGCTCGTTCAAGCGAGCACGCACGGCCTTGGGCGCCCCCTCGGCGAGCTCGCGCAGCAGCCACACCGGACCCCCGACGTAGACCGGGCCCCTCGCCTGGAGGGCGGCGACCCTGGGATCGGACGCGTCGGTGGTGCCGAACAGGGCCCGCGCTTCGAAGTCGCGATCCGGGCGAAACACGTCGTCGATCTCGATCACCGCCAGGGCGTCACCGGCCTCGTCGCGGAGCGCCACGGTCTGTCCCAGCGCGAGGCCGCCGGCCGTCACTTCATCCACCGCGAGCGTGATGGGCATGGGCCAGAACACGCCCACCTCGAGGTGCCAGGTGCCAAGGACCTTGCGCCAGTCCTTCTCGTTCATGAAGCCCTTGAGCGGCGCGTACGCGCCACCAGCTAGGAGCTCCAGGTTGCGGATATCGTTTGTGCTCAAACGAATCGAACGCCCCTCGCACTTCGCGAGCAGCGCGGCGCGCGCGGACGGGGGCACGACCCGCTCGTTCAGCTCGCCGCCGTGGGGCGCGACGAGGGCGGTCGCAGCGGAACGCGTCAGCTCTTCGCCGAGCCTCGGCACGTGCCCGAGCTCTTCGAGGCGAGCCACGATCGCAGCGAGGCT
>CAYLJT010000549.1:0-6148 GCA_964383995.1 uncultured Polyangiaceae bacterium | reverse complement strand
TCGCCTTGGGGCGCATGTCGAAGTTTTCGAGGATGTACTTCTCGATCCTCTCTTCGTCGACGCGGTTTGTACCGAACGTATTGATGTGCACGCCGACGGGCTTGGCGACGCCGATGGCGTAAGCGATCTGCACTTCGCAGCGAGCCGCGACCCCCGATGCCACGACGTTTTTCGCGATGTAACGAGCGTAGTAGCACGCCGAACGATCGACCTTGGTGGGGTCTTTCCCGCTGAAAGCGCCACCGCCATGGCGTCCCATGCCGCCGTACGTATCGACGATGATCTTGCGGCCGGTAAGCCCGGCGTCGCCGAAGGGCCCGCCGATAACGAAGCGCCCCGTGGGGTTGATGTAGATCTTCGTCGCCTTGTCGATGAGCTTGGCGGGGATAACCTTGCGGATCACGAGCTCGTTCATCGCCTCGACGATGGTCTTGTGCTTCACGGACGGACCGTGCTGCGTCGAGAGCACGATGGCTGAAATCCGCTTCGGTTGGTCGTCTTCGTACTCGACGGTCACCTGTGTCTTGCCGTCGGGACGCAGCCAATCGACCTTCTTTTGCTTTCGCACCTCGGCCAAGCGACGCGCGAGCCGGTGAGCAAAGCTGATCGGCGCCGGCATGAGCTCTGAGGTCTCGTCGGTCGCGTAGCCGAACATCAGGCCCTGATCGCCCGCGCCTTGCTCCTTGAACAGCCCGGCCCCTTCATTGACGCCCTGGGCGATGTCCGCCGACTGCTTTTCGATCGCCGTCAAGACTGCACACGTCTCGTAATCGAAGCCCATCGCAGCGTCGGTGTAGCCGATCTCCTTGATGGTGTTGCGAATCACGACAGGCATGTCGACCCACGCGCTCGTGGTGATTTCCCCGGCAACGACGGCCATTCCCGTCTTCACCATCGTTTCGCACGCGACGCGGGACGTGGGATCCTGCGCGATGAGACCGTCGAGGATGGCGTCAGAGATTTGGTCGCAGATCTTGTCGGGATGACCCTCGGTCACGGACTCGGAAGTAAACTGGTAACGGCGCATGAATCGGAGTCTCCTTCGGAGCGCATCGCTCTAGGGCGGCTCCTTCGCACCGTCAACCAAAGGCCGACAAAACGGCTGCGGGCCGACGCCATCGTCGACCCGCGCTCGCCTGTCGCGTTGACCGAGCCTACTTCGCGTAGCCTTCGAGCTTCGCGATGAGGTCGGGGGAGAAGGTGCCCTGGCCAAGGTTCGTGCGCACCTGCTTGAAGACCGCGTCCCACTTGCTCTTCTCGTCGGCCGACAGGTCGACGACCGTCATCCTGCCCTTCAAGCGGCCGAAGGCGGCGGCGTCTTCGTTGCGGATGCGCGAGGTGAGCGCGCTCGACGCGACCTTGCCGGTGTCGAGCACGATGGTCCGCTGATCCGCGGGGAGCGCGTCCAAGCTCTTGGAGGAGAACACCAGCGCGCCGATCGCACTTCCGGCGACGTCGCTGACAATGGTGTCAAGCTTGGAAGCCCACTGGAGCTGCTCGGCGGCGAGGGCGGGCGCAGTCACCACGTTGATCGCACCGGTGTTCAAGTTGGGCAGCACCTCGGGCACGTTGAGCGGCACGGGGGTTACGCCACCGATCACCTGAAAGAGCACGGGGGCGATGATGTCGTCGCGCCACATATAGGGCTTCTTGCCCTTCATGTCGTCGGGCGTGCGGATCGCAAAACCCTTGGACATGACGTGCGCTTGGCCCACGTCGCCCCAACCAAGAATCGAGAAACCTGCGTCCGAAGCGCCCTTCTCGAACTCGGAGCGCATGGCGTCGCGGGCCGAGTCGAGCTTGCTCCACGACGTAAACAGGCCCGGCATCTGAAGGGCCAAAATGGGCTTGTAGATCTTGCTCAGGCCGACGCCCGTCACCGCGGCGCCGTCGAGCTGGCCGGACTTCATTTTGCCGACCATGGCCCCCTCATCCCCCTGCTGGCCGTTGTAGAAGAACTGGAGCTCGACCGCCCCACCGCTCTTCTCTTTCACAGCCTTTTCCCAAACCGAAAACACCTTGCCCCACGGGCTCGACTTCGGCGCCAGCGTGCCGATCTTCAAGATCTGCCCGGCATTTGCATCGTCCGCGTAAACCATGCCGGACAAGAGCGCGAGCGCCCCGAGGATCGTTCCAATCGCCTTACGCAACGTCATGAGAAGCCTCCATCTCGTTTGAAATTCGCCGCTGGTGCGGTCGGGTGCTCGTCGATCTTGAGAGAGCGGGGTATAGCCAAGTCGACTGCCTGGGGGTAGGTGAACGCTGCTTTTCAGCGGTCGGTCTCCAACGCAACCACGCACCGGGGGCGCGGGCGGGCAGTGACAACGAGGGTTGACGGGCCATGCCTATGGATATTCACGGGCCCCTGGTGTGAAGATGGCGGCGCCCGATGAGCATGGACCGCATTCGAGAGTGTTTGGTAGCCGACGGCTGGCCCATCGAAACGGTGTCGGAAGCGACCTTGCGGTCGAGGTTTCGCTCTGGAAAACAGGTGTTCCAGCTGCTGGCCCACGCGGAAGACCGCTTCGTGACGTTCGCGGTCGTGCCCTTTGCGCGGGTGCCGGAGGCCGCCGAAGACGCCGAGCTTTTGATCGAGCGGCTACTGCGGCTAAACCGCGAGATCAACCTCGCGAAGTTCTCGGTCGACGATGACGGCGACGTGGTGTTGAGCGTGGAGTACCGACTGAGCGAGCTCGATCCGAGCGAGATCCGCGACGCTGTCTCCGTGCTCGCATTTTACACCGATAAGTATTTCGCCGAGATCGCACGGCTCGCGTCGTAGGCCGTCAGCGCGGGGCTGAATCCGGCTCGCGGAGCAACAGGGGATCGCGCGCAACGCGCAAGTAAAGGACGTGGTCGCCGCGTTGAACCGTGAGGTCGACGAAGGTGCCCGGCTCGCCCCGCAAGCGGTCGCGAATTTCGTTCGCGCTGAGGGAAGGGACGTACGCGCCGTCGATCATCAAGACCACATCCCCCGCTTGAAGGCCCGCGCGGTCGGCGGCGAGCGCGGTCGGTACCTCGGCGATGACGAGCGTCCCTTCGGGGCTTCGCGCCAGGAGCGCACCGATCGACGCGGGAGGGCTCGCGCAGGCCGTTTGTAGAGCGAAAACGAGCGCAGCAAAGGCCCGCGGAGCAAACTGCGAAGCCCACTTCGCAGCGCCGTGCGTGGGGGGCGGCTTCCTACGCAGTGCGTCGAAAAGCGCGCTCGTTTGTGTCGGTTTCTCTGACATTTCGGGGGCCACGCCGGGGGGCTTTGTTCTTGCAGCCTCGATTTTTCCGATGCCCTTCGCAACGATGCAATCGGGTTTGCCATCAGGTTCGGGTGACATAAAGTCCGCCGCGATGACGACGGATCCGGCGAAAACCACGAAGCCCGTGGAGCCCCCAGCGGCGTTGCCGTTGGGCTCGCCGAGCCCGTGGAAGCTGCGCGTAGAGGACCCGTTCAACCGGTACTACCGCTACCCCGTCGGTCGGGTGATTACGCGCTGGCTGATGAACACGCCAGTTACGCCCAATCAGGTCACACTGGTTCAGCCGATTTTCGCGGCGATCGCGGGCTATCTCATCACCTTCAACGATCCGCTGCACCTGACGCTCGCGGTGGTCGCGTTCGAGATTCGTTCGATCCTCGACTGTGTGGATGGCTCCCTCGCGCGGGCGAAGAACATGATGAGCCCGGCTGGGCATGCCATTGATGGCGCCGCCGACTGGGTGGGTGTCATGCTGCTCTACGCCGGCATTTTTTGGCATTTTCACCTGTACGCGCCGCCCGCCGGAGCATGGAGCGAATACGTTTCGGTCAACGGCGTGTTGCTCATCGCGCTGCTTCAAGCGGCCATGCGCTCGTTTGCGGCGGACTACTACAAGACGAAATACGTCTCGATTTTCGAGACCGGCAGCGACGCGACGGTGGACGCGCTTCGCCGCAAGGTGCTCGCTTTGGGGCCAAAATCCTCGTTCTTTGCGCACTTCGATGTGTTCATCGGCAGGATGGGGCACCTGTGTTTCGAGCACGAGTGGTTCGACCCTCGACGAAGCAAGAGCTCGTTGCCGGAAGATCGCGTGGCCGTGCTGGCCCGCGAAGAGACCTCGCCAACCACGAAGGTTGTGGCCTTTTTCTGGGCGATTTCGAACGGTGACGCCTTCCTCAGCCTGGTCATGATTAGCCTCGTCGCCAACAAGCTCTGGTTGGGTCAGCTGCTCTTCGCGACCGTGGGCGTCGTGTGGATCTTCGGTGTCGTGTTGCTCAACGGTTGGTTCGTGAAGAGCACCGTTCGGCGCGCTCTCGTCGAAGCAACCTGATGTTGCGTTGGCGGCGTGACTAGAGCGTTGCCGCCAAACGCTCGGCCTTTTCGACGTCTTCTTGGAAGTCGATCTCGGTCCACGCGAAGTCGTCAACGCGCTCGAAGCCGAAGTACGTCTCTTTGAAGGCTCGGTCCATCGCGGCCTCGTACTCTTGATCGAGGCGATCGGCGTGGACCTCTTCGGCGAGGAGCCTTCGCATGACGGCTGCGCCCTCACGCCCAACCTTCGCGAAGCCGACGCTCTCGCCTGCGAGATCCCAGTCGCGGCCCACGCGGCGCGCGATGGAGAGCACGCGTCCCGCGCGCGTCCCGAGCATCATCTCCTCGCCGGTCTCTTCGGAACGACCGTCGAGCAGCACGCAACTTTCGTGGGCCGAGCGGACGAGACGAGCCAACAACGCGGCCGGGTAGAGGACGTCGGCGTCCATCCAGATTCCGCCGTTTTCGAGGCGATCGGCGGCGCAATGCAGGGACACGATGCTGCCCCTCACGAAGGCCTCGTTCACGACGAGCTCGACGGGGATGCTGGGCGTGAGGCTCGCTAGCGCGGCTTCGATTTTTTCACGCTGATAGCCGACGACGATGGTCAACGACGTGATGCCCGCGCGGGGCATGTTGTCGAGGTGGCGCTCGAGCAGCGTGCGGCCTGCGATCGATACGAGGCACTTCGGCATGTCGCCGGCGAGCCGTCGACCGCGGCCCGCCGCCAAAAGAACGGCCTTCATGCCTACTCCTTGATGAGCGCCCACGCGCGCCGATAGTCCTCGAACGTGTCGACCTCGAGCCAGCCCTTGTAGACGTCGATGGCTTGCACGGCGGTGCCGCGATCGATGAGCTCTTGGAGCAGATCGGTCATCTTCGCGCGGGCCAGGGACTCGGCCTCTTGGAACGGCCCCTTCTGCGTTTCTTGGAGCTGCAAGAATGTGTCGCGCAGGGCGCGAGCACCCTTCGTGCTGAACATCGCCATGCCGATGAACTCACCTTGCGCGTCGCGGCTCGGGATGCCCCGGCCGAGCTTTGCGACCTCGTGCGGCGTGTCGGCGCCGACGAAACGATAGCCGGCTTCTTGAGCGTCTTTGAGCGCGACCAAGTCGGGCACGCCGCGGGCGTCCTTGGGTCGGCCGTCCTCGGTGAGGGCGCGATCCACGAGGATGGAAATTTCGGCCGGGCTCTTCAGCAATTTTTCGAGGTGGCCGCGCTCGAAGAGGATGTCGCCGTAGAGCATGACGAAGGGGCCCGACAGCTCTTTGCCCGCGCGAAACAGCGTCGTCGCTTCGTCGGTCGTCGCATACTCATCATTGTCGTAGTAGCGGACGTTCGGCAGCGTGATCGCCTCTTTCTTGTAGCCGCGAACGACCACGACATCCTTGATGCCGCAGGCGTTGAGCACCTCGATTTGGCGCTCCAAAATCGTCTTTCCCTTCACGTCGAGCATGGGCTTCGGACGCTCGTCGGTGAGGGGCAGAAGGCCTTGGCTCTGTCCGGCCGCGAGGATCACGGCGGTGACGCCCGGGCTGCCCGAGGGGAGAAACGACTTCTCTTCCTTCTTCATCTTGTCGACGCCAATGAGCTCGTACACGCGCTCCAGCGGCACGACCTTGTCCTCGACGCTGCCGGTGTACATTTCGCGGCGTAGCGTCTGCAGTGTCTCGGTCATCGCCTTGATCGACGAGCGCACCGCGTGATTTGCGAAGATGACGAGCTTGTAACCCGCGTCGTAGAGTTCGGAGACGCGCACGTCTTTATAGATCGTTGGCACACAAACCAACGGCGTCGGGCGATCCCAGTGTTTGGCGAACGACATGACCTCGTCGGGCGTCTTGCTCTTCGAGTGGATGAGCACC
>CAYLJT010000548.1:0-6158 GCA_964383995.1 uncultured Polyangiaceae bacterium | reverse complement strand
GCCTCATCCAGATCGCACGCTGTGTCGCTGTCTGGGACACCGAGCGGACAGCCTGGATCCTGTCCACCCGTGCCCGAGGTCGTGTCGCCGCCAGCGCCCGAGGTGGTGTTGCCGCCCGCGCCGGAGATGTTGGTTGATCCGCCGCCGCTGCTGGTGTCCGCTGGCTCGGTCACGATTTCGCCGCTGCAAGCCATGGCGAGCGCCGGAGCTCCCACCAGCGCGAGCATGAAGAAGCGACGAATCAGCGGGGAGGGGTGGCGGTGCGGGGTCATGACGAAATAGCAGAGCAACGAAGGGGCCAGCCCGAAATGCGTGAATTTTGGTGCCTTTTGTGATAAGTGTGCCTTCATCACCGACCGCGCGGCACAACCTGACATGCGGTGGTCGTGGTGGGACACAGGTGACCTCCGGCACAAGTCTGGAACCTCCCGCGAGCGGATGAGCGACCTTCGGGAAGAAGCTCCAGGATCCACACTTCACCTGACCAACGGTCAGGGGCAAATGGTGGCGCGTGACGTTGATGACCGAACGCACCGAGAGGGTTTACCGTGCGCGCCAAAGCCACGCGGGCTTCGTGGGTGAGCTGTGCGCTTTGGTGTCGTCGATCGTCCCCCGTGACCTCCGCCGAAGAAAGTGATAGGGACCGCGGCTCGCCCACCTAGCGGAGGCTCGTTGCTCGTGCGCGCCATCGGATCGCTCCTTGTTTCCTCGCTCTCGCTCGCCCTCTCCGTCGTCGCCTGCTCGCCCACCAGCGTTGGCGAATTGGCCCGGCCTACCCCGGCCTCGGCCGCGAACGCCATGGGCATGCCCGCCCTGCGCTGCGCTCCCGGCTCGGCCGCGGAGCCTTTGATCGTCGACTTGCCTTCCATGGAACGCGCCGACCTCGAAGAGGCCATGAAGCGGGGGACGGTGCTCGTCTCCTACGACTGCGAGCGGCTCGACGTGTTGCCCGCCTGTCGCGCGCCTGGCGAGTACCGCTATGCGGGTGTGTCGCGAAAAGAAGACGTAATCCACCTCGACGACCAACTGGAGGTCAGGGCCAGTCTGCCGCTCAGTGGGGCCAAGCTTGGAGGTGAGCTCGCGCAAGGCACCTCGCTTGTGCTTGCGCTGGTCCAGGTAGGAAAACGCAGCAACATCTTCGACGAGCTCGGTCGACCCGAAGTGTCGGGGGGTTGCGAAGCAGCGACCCATTTCGTTCGCGCGGCCAACGTCGGAGCGTTTTCGCTCGACACGGGGGCCAGCGGGCGCGCGGCGGTTGTCGCAGACATGTTCGGTGCAGAAGGCGGTGTTAGCGCGGCCAGCTCGAAGAGCACCGCGCGCCGCGATGGTTCGCTCGACGCTTGCCGTACGGCCAAACCGGATGCGGCGGCTCCTCCCGATGAGTGCCAGACGCCCCTGCGTTTGGAGCTGGTGCCCCTCGCGGCGGCTGTCCCGATTCGCATGACGTCGTCGCAAGGCGGCGAGCCCAAGGGGTCACCGCTGGCGGTGACTTGCCCTGGCGATCTGGTGTTCGTGGGTGGAAAGTGTACCGCCAAGGCCAACGCTCCGCACCTGTGCGACCCGGCCGATGAGGCCGATTGTACAGCCCAGTGCGATGCGGGGCACGCGGGCAGTTGCTACAATTTGGGCTTGATCTGGCAAGCGCATGACAACGATCCGAAAAACCGCAATGCCGCGCCAGACCGCACGTGGGAGCAAATTGTGGAAGACACACGCAAGGCGGCGGAGCGGCTGCGCGTGCCCTTCGAGAAGGCCTGCGATGGCGGTGAGGCGCGCTCCTGCGACCGCCTTGCCTACCTGTATATGCAGCTCAAGCTCGGGCCGGAGAAGAGCCAAGAAAAGTGGCAACAAGCCTGCGATCTTGGCATGGCGGAGGCTTGCATGGTGCTCGCTGGATCGGCAAGCCGATCGGCGGCGCCGGCCGATGTGGAACGAGCACGGTCGCTGTACGGACGCGCCTGCCGACTGGGCTCGTGGCGCGCGTGCATGTCCGAGGTGGACACCTTCCTGCGGCCCGCCGGGAACCTGCCTCCCAACGCGATGGATGTCCAGACGGGGGTCACCATGCTCGAAGGTCTGTGCCGGAATCACGTGGCCTCTGCCTGTCACGAGCTCGCGGGGCTACGGCGCGAGGGCAAGCTCGTGGCGCGCGACGAGGCGATGGCAACCTCGCTGCTCGCCGACAGTTGCACGCTCGGCTGGAGCGAGGCGTGCCTCGACGCGGGCACGCGCTATTTCACGGGAGACGGGGCGCCCAAGCTGCCGAGCCGCGCAGAGGCGCTCTTCGAGAAGGCGTGTCCGGAAGACCTTCCAGAAGGTAAGCTCGACGCGTGTGTGCCCACGGCACAGGCGTTCCGTACGGGGGCGAAGGGGCTCCCGAAGGACCTCGGTCGAGCGCAGGAATACCTTACAAGGAGCTGCCGGCGTGGCTGGACCAGCGCCTGCGTCGCGCTCGCCGACATGGCCGCCAAGGGTCAGCCCGGGCCTGCAAACCCCCGTAGGGCCGCCGAGCTCTACGCGGGCGCCTGTGCGAAGGAAGCCGTGGGCGCGTGCATGTCCTGGGCGAAGCTGGTGGAAGACTCGGACAAAACCGGCGCGAAGGCCATGTACGAGAGGTACTGTCGTGGAAGCCTCGTGGAGGCGTGCGATGGCTACCAGCGCCTCGGCGGCGATCCGGAGATCATCCGCGGCAAGGAAGAATAGGCTCCGACCGCAGTAGCCCGACTCGCCGTCGTTCGTCGAGATCCACACGCTGCTGATCGGGGACATGCTGCCTGCCGGTACGACCCATAAGGAACCGGCCATTCTGGTTCCTGCGCGGATAGAGGTCGGACGCCGTGGCCCGCTGCGGAAGGCGTCCGTAGCGCGTTTGCTGGTTGGGGCTCAGCCCGAAGCAGCTTCGCGAGGACCGCTCGCAGGTAAGGTCGTCGCCAATGGGGTCAAGATCGGCCTGGCTCTCCTCGGGGAAGCCGCGCAGGCGCTGGTGAGCGCGGCGAAGACGGCGAGCCGCACGGATAGCTGTGCGCACGTTCTCGTTGACATCCGTCACGCGACGCGGAAACGTTAGCGCCCTATGCGCCTTGCCTACGTTCGCTCCCTTGCGTTTGCTCTCATCCCGTGGTTCGCGCTGTTCGGAGCCTGCAGCGATGACACGGCCAGTAGCTCCACGACGACGACGACCTCCACGTCCACCGGCATGGGCGGCGAGGGGAGCGGCGGCAAAGGTGGTGGCAACGAGGGCGGCGGCGGCCAGGGTGGAAATGGCGGTCAAGGTGGCGACGGGGGTCAGGGCGGGGAAGGCGGAAGCGTGCGTCGCCAGGAGGTGCTAGCGGCGTTCGAAACCAGCGCGGACGACCTTTGGCCGGTCGACGACAACGGCCAGGCCGACGTCTTCGCCTACTCGGCCACCACCGGCATGCTGACGCTCGTGAGCCACGTGGAAGGCGACATGAGCCAACCTGGAAACGGCGCCAGCTACGGCGTGAGCCTCTCGCGCAACGGTCGATTTGCCTGTTTTCGCAGCAGCGCGACGGACCTGCAGGCGGCGGTCGCCGATGGCAACGACGCGGGTGACATCTTCCTTGAAGACCTCGAGACCGGGGTGATCACGCTGGTGAGCGTCGCGTCGGATGGCACCGCCGCCGCCAACGGCGCGAGCGAGAGTTGCGCCGTGACGGATGACGGACGTTTCGTGGCTTTCCAGAGCGACGCCACGGATCTGCAGACGCTTGTCCCGGACAACAATGGCGCCGCCGATGTCTTCGTCCGTGACACGCAGCTCGGGACTACCGCGCTCGTGAGCGTCAACGCCGCCGGGACCGCGGCTGCGGCTACGGGCTCGACCGTCTTTGGGCGGTTCATCAGCGCCGACGGCCGCTTCGTGGCCTTCGGTAGCGATGCGGACGACCTTGTCAATGTCTCGGACACGAACGGCACCGGGGATGTCTTTGTTCGCGACTTGATGTTGGGTAAGACGACCCTCGCTAGCGTCAACGCCACGGGGACGAGCGCGGGTGACGGGCTGTCCGTTACGGGAGGTCAGTACATCTCGGACGACGGCAACCTCATCATTTTCAGCAGTATGGCGGCCGATCTGCAATCCGATGTGCCCGACGACAACGGCACCTGGGATGTCTTCGTGCGCGACGTCGCGGCAGGCAAGACTACGGTCATCAGCGTCGACGTGGCAGGCACCGTCGCCGCGGGCGCCTCCAGCGAGCTCTATTGCTCCATCGGTGGCGACGGGCATTTCGCCGCGTTCACGTCGCCCAGCACGGCTCTACAGAACACCATCACGGACGACAACGCCACCGACGACGTCTTCCTCCGCGACCTGCAAGCGGGCACCACCGTCCTCGTGAGCGTCGACGCCAGCGGGACGAAGTCGGCCGACGCCGACTCCTACGATCCTTACCTCAGCCCCAGTGGCCGGTACGTCGCGTTCACCTCCTGGGCCACGACCCACGTCGCGGGGTTCGTGAGCGGCAACGGTGGCGACACCGATGTCTATCTGAGGGACATGGCCACGGGCACGACGACGCTCCTCTCCCAAAGCCTCGCCGCCGCGGCGTCCGGCAGCGGACCGAGCTATTTCGAGGCGCTCTCGGGACCTTGACACGCGTCCAATGACCTTCCACGACAGCGAAAACAACGAAGAAGCGCGGGCCTTTCTACAGTTGCGGGTGGCGCTGTTCTGGGAGGTCGTGTTCTTCATCAGCCTGCTCTCCGCCGCCATGGGCGCGGTCGGCGCCATCACGCGGCCTGGGATCGACTTCCTCGTGGTCTTGGTGTGCACCGTTCAGGCTGGCAGCTTCTGGTGGCTGTGCGCACGGGGTCGGCGATCCGTGCGCTTTTTGCGATTCATGGAGGTGGGCGGTCTGCTGCTCAACCTGACGGGGGGAGGATTTCTGGGCCGCTACGTCCTGACGGGGTTCACGCGCGACCATGCGCTCGTCAGTTCGGAAGGCCTGCTGATGGCCGACGCCTACATCTCGATGCTGCTCCTGGGTGGCATTGGGATGATGGTGTCCATTCGGGCCGCGCTCATTCCGTCCGGTCCCCTTCGCACGGCGCTGGTCACGGCGCTGGTCGGCGCCCCGTTGCTCATCATCTCGACGCTCCTCGTTCCCGGGCCCGACGGGGGGCTCAGCTTGCGTCCCTTCGACTCTCCGGCCTACCCATGGCTGCCTGGCACGGCCGCCATGATGTGGTGCTTCGTGATCATCACGAACGCGGTCATCTCGCGCGTCATCTACGGCCTGCGGGCCGAGGTTCGGGAGGCCCGCCGTCTCGGACAATACGTGCTCGAAGGTAAGATCGGTGAAGGAGGCATGGGGGAGGTCTACCGCGCGCAGCACGGCATGATGCGCCGCCCCACGGCGCTCAAGCTGGTGCGCGCGGAGCGCGCTGGCAAGGAGGGCCTGCGTCGCTTCGAGCGGGAAGTGCAGTTGACCGCTCGCCTGACCCACCGCAACACGATCACCATCTTCGACTACGGACGCACGCAAGACGGCGTCTTCTACTACGCGATGGAGCTCCTGGAGGGCGCCAACCTGGACCGCATCGTCGCCGTCGGCGGCCGGCAATCGCCCGAGCGCGTCGTGCACATCCTGAAGATGGCCGCCGGTGCGTTGGCGGAGGCCCACGGGATCGGGCTGATTCATCGAGACATCAAGCCCGCGAACATCATGCTCTGCACGCAGGGAGGTGAGCGAGACGTTGTGAAGTTGTTGGACTTCGGCCTGGTCAAAGAGCTCGAGGTCGACAACGACGTAGCCCTGACAGGTGCGAACACCTTGACCGGAACGCCGCTCTACATGTCCCCGGAATCCATTCGTGCGCCCGAGTCCGTGGACGCCCGCACCGACCTCTACGCGCTCGGAGCCGTCGCCTATTTCTTGCTCGCCGGGAGCGAGGTCTTCGCAGGAAAATCGATCCTGGAAGTGTGCGGCAAGCACCTGCACGAGGCGCCAGAGCCGCTGGCTGCGCGCGGGGCCGCTACCCCCAAGGCCCTGGAGGACTTGGTGCGCGCCTGCCTGGAGAAGGAGCCCGAAAAGCGGCCCCAAAGCGCACCGGACCTGCTACGGATGCTCGACGCTTGCGGCGTTTCCGGGTGGAGCTCTGTGCAAGCTCAGGCATGGTGGCGCGCGCATCAGTCC
>CAYLJT010000547.1:0-6166 GCA_964383995.1 uncultured Polyangiaceae bacterium | reverse complement strand
GGCCCAGCGGCCGCCGGGCAGGGCTGACCTCCCGCGCCGCCCGCGCCGCCCGCGCCGCCGATCCCTCCAGCGCCTCCCAGGCCACCCCCGCTGCCACCGACGCCTGCTGTCGAAGCGCTCGAAGCTCCACCGCCGCCGCCCGCACCGCCCTGTCCGACCGAGGTCGCCCCGGAGGTTGCGCCGAGGTTGGCGCCGCCGCCGCCGTCGTCCACCTGATTCGAACAGGCACCGAGCCACAGGGCGGAAGCCGTGAACAAGGCGCTGATAACGATCGACGCGGCGCGGCCTGGGGGTCTCGTTCGGTTTTGCATCCTGGAAGTGTCTCAGACTATGGCCGCGACCACAAGCGTCACCAGCTCCTTCGCTCCGGCGCCAACCTTCGGCGAGAGGCGCTTGGCGCCTCACCCACGACAAATGATGGGCTCAAAATCTCCTTGCGCTTTCCTCCCGACCGATCGTGTTACGCTCGCGCGAGACGGTGACCACGAGCCCCACGACATCGCCAGAAGAAGCTCGCGCGAAGATCGTTGCGGGCGCCATGCCTCCCCGGGTCTTCCGGTCGTTGCTCACGGAAATTCCTCCCTTGAAACGCGACGCGTGGGTCGATGCCGTGCTCGGGACAGAGGAGATCGCAGACGATGGCGACGAGCTGCCGCTCGGCTGTGTCCCCTATCTACCCTGTGCGGTGGACACGTTGCTCCGCCTGGTCGCCGGAGCGCAGATCGATGACCGAGACATCGTGGTGGACATAGGCGCGGGCTCTGGTCGGGCCGCCGCGCTGATCCACCTTCTGACAGGGGCGCAGGTGGTGGGCATCGAGATCCAGCGGCACCTCGCGCGCGCTTCGTCGGAGCTGAAGGTCCGGCTCGGTCTGTCACAGCTCTCGATGCTCGAAGGGGATGTCTCGGACCTCGTCACGGCCTTTTCCGTCGGCTCGCTGTTTTTTCTGTACTGCCCCTTTGGCGGCGAACGCCTGAACAAGCTGGTCGACGCTCTGGAGCCCATCGCACGCGCTCGGCCCATCCGCATCGGCTGCGTCGACATCGTGCTCCCGGCCCGGCCATGGCTGCGCGCGCTGCCGCTGCCGACGAGCGACCTGACCATTTACAGCAGCACGTGGTTGGACGACGTCGAACGTTGACGTGCCACTCTAGTCGAGCCGCGGGCCCGCCTCCCTCGCTCGGTCCCCCCGGTGGCAGGCCTCCTCGAAATCGTCGTCGAGCGACGTCAGGTAGCTCCGCCGGCGGTCGTACAGTGAGCAAACACGGATCCTCGGGTTGGGTAAAGGCCCCCGGGGGCCCGCATCGGCTTTGAGCTTCGGGCGGGCGCGGTGGAACGTCCACGGCGCCCGTGGAGGGGCTCGAGGCAGTCGTCAAGGAGCTCAGCATGGCGAATCGTCACGGCATCTTTCAGTCGTTCAACAACCTCCTCGAACGGGCGGCGGCCCCCGCGGCCGGCGCGGCGGCCAACTTCGACACCAATTTCGGACGTCTCTTTCCCCCGGTCCAGCAGCAGCCTGCTCAAAACCAGTTGGTAGAGCTCGGCGCGCTCATGAAGGAGAGCTCGGCGACCGCTGCCCCCGACTCGAACGTCCCCCTCGGCTTCGTGTTCTTCGGTCAATTCGTCGACCACGACCTTACCCTGGACACGGTCACCACCCTGGGTCAGGCCGCGGGCGACCTGGACAAGATCCCGAACTTCCGCACCCCCCGGCTGGAGCTCGACTCCGTCTACTTGGGGGGCCCCTCCGTGAGCCCCTACCTGTACGTCAAGGACTCGGGCGGGCGCTTCCTGGTCGGCACCGCGGCGAACCCGCTGGATCTGCAAAGAAACGCCGAAGGAACGGCGATCATCGGTGATCCTCGCAACGACGAGAACATGTTCATCGCCCAGCTACACAGCCTGTTCATGCGCTTCCACAACCGTCTCATGGACCAGTTGACCGCGGGCGGAAAGTCGGCCGACGAGGCCTTCAAGGAGGCTCAGAGCATCGTACGCTCGACCTACCAGCACATCATCGTCCACGAGTTCTTGCCGGGCATCGTCCACGCGAACGTCCTTCAACCCTTGGTACAAGGCTTCAAGAACGGCAACCTCCCGGGCCAAATCAACTGGAAGAATGCGCCTTCCATGCCCGTCGAGTTCTCCGCCGCCGCGTACCGCTTCGGCCACTCCCAGGTGCGTGAGGACTACGTGCTGAACAGCACCGCCTCGGGGACGCTATTCCAGTTCGGCGCGTTCACGCCGGTGCCCGCCAGCAACAACCTGGAATGGAAGCGCTTCTTCGACCTCGACGGCACCTTCCAGAAGGCGCGCCCCATCGACACCAAGCTGGTCGCCTCGCTGTTTGCGCTCCCCTTCGCGTCCGACCAACCTTCCCTCGCGGCGCGCAACATGATCCGAGGTCAGCTCACCTTCAAGCTGCCTCCGGGCGAGCAGGTGGCCACCGCGCTCGGCGTGCCCGTCATCAACAAGCACGCGTCGGTCAACGCCGTGGGCCTCAACACCACCCCGCTGTGGTTTTACATCCTGGCCGAGGCCGAACAAGCCGGAGGCAAGCTCGGCCCGGTGGGCGGCACGCTCGTCGCGGGCACCATCCTCAACACCCTGCTTCGCGATCCGGCCTCGCTCCGCAACGGACCGAAGGACATCGCGTCCATCAACATGCACGGTGTACAGCCCACCATGGCAGGCGTGGCCAAGTTCGCGAGCGCCTAGGCCTGGACAACGTGTCGGAGAGCTCGCCCTGGCGGGGTGCCTCATCGGCGCTCCGCCAGGGCGTTTTCGTCTCGGACACACGCGCCCCGTTCCTTGGGGGCGACGCCCAGACAACCGTTGTCAGGAGGCCGGTGGGCGAATCGGGAGGGGCGTCGACCGTACCGCCCGTGCCGCCACGACAGCGCCACGCAGACGACCAGGGTCAGAATACGTCGCCCACAGTCCGGCGTGCAACCTTGCTATCGTCCACAAAAAGCTGCGGCATTTGCCGCGGGCTAGCGCCTCCGCTCGAAATGGCGCGTGCGGCCAATGCCTGGGGGTGCCTTCCCTTGGTAGGCTCCCTGCGTGGCACGACAGGACGTGTCGGCTTGGGCAAGAAGCCTGAGGCCACCCGCCCATGCCCAAGGAGGAACCATGCAGAGCGAGATCATCCCGTTGAAGGGGCTGCACCATGCCGCCTACCGTTGCCGCGACGCCGAAGAGACCCGGGCCTTCTACGAAGACTTCGTGGGCCTCCCGCTCGCGTGCTCCCTGCGCAGAGACAAGACCGAGACCGGCGTGGAGACACCGCTCTTGCACATCTTCTTCGAGATGCAGGACGGATCTTACATCGCGTTCTTCGAGCTGCCGAAGGTGGCGTTCGAGTTCAAGGAGCAGAACCCGTCGGACCTGCACATTGCGCTGGAGGTCAGCGCTGCGGTGATGAAGGCCATGTACGAGAAGGGAAAGGCGGCGGGCACACCCCCCTACGGACCCGCCGAGCTGGAGGCCGTGCAGTCGATCTACTTCCGGGATCCCAACGGCTACATCGTCGAGCTGACCACCAAGAAGGAAGATCACGACGAGGTGATGGATCCGGAGAAGAACGACGCGCGCGGCATCTTGAACCGTTGGCAAGAGGAGAAGGGGTCGCTCTGACTCGCGATGACCCTACGGCACGGCCGATCTTCCCATGCGCGGCTCGCCAGGCGCGCCGTGTCGCCTGGCGTCGACGGCGCGAGGCGCTACCTCGTGATGCTGCCCGGGTCGTCGAGCACCCAATGACCATCCCAACAGACGGGGACATGGTAGGTGTGACCATCAAGGTGGTTGTTGACGGTGATATGGATGCGTGAGTCCGCGCCGCCCGCGTGCGCCATGTCGCGGATGGATGCCGAGCCGCGGCTCCAGGCGTGCGCCAAGTCCCGCCCCTCGTTGTTCGCGTCGTTGCGCCGGAGCACCAGCTCATCCATCACGTCGATGGCCGCTTCGCGGCTCATCTCGAATTGGCCGCGGGGTTGAAACGTCAGCGCTCCGCGCTCTGGGTTGGATCCAAACATGGCCTAGTCCTTTCGTGCTCGGTCTTCGACGGGCCTTTGAGGAGACACAAGGCGCCCGCATCTGTCCAGGCATTTTCGTGAGGGCGGATACTTTCGTTCGCACAACGAAAATCGACCGCGGGTGTGGAGGCCCATCGCGAACCGCGCCGATTTGTGCTCTCCTCTCCACGCCATGCGCTTCACTCCCCTTCCCTTCACTGCGCTTGCCCTGATCCTCGCGGCCTGCGGGCCCCTCGACGAGACCCTCACCCCCGTGGGCGGAGCGGAAAGCGAGCCCGGAAACGCCACCTTTGCCGTGCGCGGCAGCGTCGGGCAGGTGATGGTCACGCACGCCACGCCGGGCGCTCGCCTCGAAGTGCGCGACCCCAACGACGCGACCCTCCAGGTCGGCGAGGCCGATCACCTCGGCAGCCTGATGTTCCGCAAGCTGCCCCCGGGCAAGGGCTACCGCGTCCACGTCGTGGGCGAGACACCTGCGGTGCGCTCCGACGCCATCGATGTGCTCAACGAGGTCGAGAGCCTGCCGCCGCCGACCTTCTATGCGTCGCAAAAGCTGGCCGCGGGCACGGGCTACATCACCACGCGCGACGGCACCACGCTGGCGGTCAACGTCACGCTGCCCGGCCCGGCCGAGGACGGTCCTTACCCGACCATCGTCAACTATTCGGGCTACGATCCGGGCCGCCCCGGCGCGCCGATCGTGCAGGGCGACCAGGAGTCGCTGTGCGACGTGATCCCTGTTTTGTGCGATGCCCCCTCGGACGCCAGCTCGCTCATCATGGCCGTCGCGGGCTACGCCACCGTAAGCGTGAACATGCGGGGAACGGGCTGCTCCGGCGGCGCCTACGACTACTTCGAGACCATGCAGCTCCTCGACGGCTACGACGTCATCGAGACGGTCGCCGCGCAGGACTGGGTGCTCGACCACCGGGTCGGCATGACCGGCCTCTCTTACCCTGGAATCACCCAGCTCTTCGTCGCCAAAACGCAGCCGCCGAGCCTCGCCGCGATCGTACCGTTGAGCGTCATCGGCAACACGGCGACCACGCTCGTCCCGGGCGGGATCCTCAACTCGGGCTTCGCCCTGGCGTGGATCGAGCACGTGTACGACCGCGCCGCGCCCTACGGTCAAGGTTGGGAGCAAGGTCAGGTCGACGCGGGCGACAAAATCTGCGAGGAAAACCAGCTCCTCCACGACCAGCGCGTCAACAACGTCGACCAGGCGAAGTCTCAGACATATTACGTCCCCGAGGTCGTCGACCCCTTGAATCCAACCAAGTGGGCCGACCAGATCGACGTGCCGGTCTTCCTCGCGGGGGCCTTCCAAGACGAGCAGACGGGGCCCTTCTTCGTGACCCTGCTCGACCGCTTTACCTCCTCGCCGATCAAGCGTTTTACGGTGTACAACGGTGTCCACCCGGACGGCTTCTCACCCCAGGTCATCGTGGAGTGGAAGGCGTTTCTGGATATCTACGTCGCCCACCAGGTGCCGAGCATTCCGCTCGGTCTCAGCCTGCTCGGGCCCGAGCTTGCGCAGCAAGCGTTCGGCGTCAAGCTGCCTGTCCCGACCAACCGCTTCGCGGGCTACACCTCGTACGAAGACGCCAAGGCCGCGTGGGAGAGCGAGCCGGAGGTAAGGGTCATCTTCGAGAATGGCGCGACCGAGCCGCTCGGCGCACCGAATGGAAGATTCGAAGCCGCGTTCTCCGAGTGGCCGCCGAAGGAGACCGAGGTGCTGCGCTACTACTTCCAGCCCGACGGCAGCCTTGCCAAGGATCCCCCGCAGGAGGCCGACTCCGCCTCGATTTTCCGCCTCGATCCGACGGCTGGAGAGCGTGGCATCCTGGGTGACGGCCCGGGTATCTGGAGCCCCCTACCTGCCTACACCTGGAGGGCGCCCGCCGAGGGCTACGTGGCGGCGTTCACGAGCGCGCCGCTCACCGAAGACGTGGTGCTGCTGGGTACGGCCAGCGTCGACCTGTTCGTGCGCTCGCCGGTCGACGACGCCGATCTGGAGGTCAACCTGACCGAGGTGCGGCCCGACGGAAACGAGATGTACATGCAATCCGGCTGGCTCCGCGCGAGCGTCCGCAAGCTCGGCCCGGCGGCGACCGAGCTGTGGCCCGAAC
>CAYLJT010000546.1:0-6173 GCA_964383995.1 uncultured Polyangiaceae bacterium | reverse complement strand
GCAACCGTGGGCGCGGGCACGGCGGTCGTCGCCACCGGGGGAGTCGCCACGGGGGCTTCGACGGCCGTCGCGGCGGGCGTCGTGGGCACCGTGGGTGCGGGCTCCGTCGGTCGGAGCAGCACGTAACCGGCGACGGCGAGCGCACCTACCGCGATGATCCAGGGCGTTCGGCTCTTTTCGGCGGGCGCGGCCGAAGGGACAGCCGCGGCCGGCGGCGGCGTCGAAGCGGACTTTTTCTTCGCGCTCGACTTGGTCCGCGACTTCTCGGTCGCCGCCTTCTTCGCGCTGCGAGCGACCGCTTCGCCCAACAGGCCCATGCCTTCGGGCTCGGCAGCCGCCGCTTTTTCATCGGGCAAGGGCAGCACCGGCGCGAGCAAGCGTTTTTCCTCCGAAGGCGGGTCGGGCAGGCTCAAAACGGCTTCTTCGTCGGCCCGCGGACCGTCATCGATGGGAGGCGGAATGGGGGAGAAAATCGAGGCGGCCGGGTCAAGCTCGAGGATGCCGCCCGAGAGGTTCAAGAAGTCGTCGTCGACGGACTTCTTGTCGGTGCTGGGCTCGAGCATCGCGATCATATTGCGCACATCGAGGAGCCCCGACGGAGGTCCCGCGTCTTGCGCGTCGATGGGGATGTCTTCCTCGATCACCGGCTTCGCGTTGGCAGGCGGCGAAAGCGCAGCCATAAGCGCCAAATCGGCCGCGGATTGATCGTTCGTCGCGAGGTTGACCTCGGGGGAGCTCGTTCGCGCCGGTTCGGCACCTTTGTCGGCCTCGCCGTTGTCTTTCTCGCCACCGTCCTTCGGAGCCCCGAAGCGAATGTCCTGAAACACCGCGTCCGGCGCCTGGAGCGCCGGAGAGCGCTCGCGCCGACGACGAAGCGCCGGGGCATCGGCCGACCACTTCGACGCACCCCCTTCCGCCACGTCTTTCGCCGCATTCGTCGCCGTCCGCGCCTGCTCCTTTGCGGCAGCGGGCAGGGGAGGAGGTGCGATGCCCGGCGCCAAGATCATTTCGATGTCGCTCATGGAGACCGGCTCGCCGTCGTCTCGGATCGAAATGGGGGACAGGTCGTGATCGGCGTTGGGTCGAGACTTGCTCGAAATCGGCGGGTCTTCGCGGTCCGTTTGCATGTCGAGCCTCGGGGCCACCGGAAGTAGCCCGCGTGATCCGTTGTTTGGGGTGACGCCCTGAGCACACCCGCGATGGTCGCCAGTGTACTAAGAGAATCGGTCATCGGCACGAAAGCGGCAAAATAGCCCTTCGCGACAGCTTAACCCTCCTCGAAGCTGCCCACATTTCCCTCGATTTCAGCCGATCGTGGGCGCCCGGACCAACCACTTCGCTTCGAGCCACGCGACGGCGTCTTCGGCGGAGCGCAAGGCTTCGTGAATTTCGCGCGCTCGCGCGTCGGGTCCGACGTTCGTGCCGTAGGTCTTCGCGAACAGGACCCAATTGGAAATTTCGTAGTGGTGCAGCAAGGGCGCCATGCGCCGATCGTCGAGCGCGTGCAGCGCAGCGGCGGCCGAGTCGACGTCGTTGCACGCGAGCAGCGCCACGCACGCGTCGAAGAGCAACGCCCGCAGATCTTCGAACGCGCGCTCCGGATCCCGCGCGGCGTCGGCGAGCAACGACTCGAAGTCTTCGTCGGAGAGGCCTGCTTCGAGCGCGGCGTCGGCCATGGCCGGCACCTGGCTCTCAAGGAAGCTCGACGAGCGCGCGTGCCCCAAGAGCCGGCCGACGAGGTACAAATCGAAGGCGCTCGCGATGGATTCGCCGAGAAACATCGCTTCCGCGGAGGGCGGGCCCGAGGTCCCGAGGTTCTTTCGCGCGAGGTGATGCCACGCGGCGTGCGCAAGCACGTCGGCCTCGATCGATGGCCCGCACAGAACGTCGTTGGGCTCCGCCGCGTTCCAGAACGTGAGGTTCAAAAAGAGCGCTCGGCTCCACGAGAGCAGGGCTCCGTCTTTCGGCACGCGAAAGCGGAAATCGTCTTCGATGAGCGCTCTGCGAAGGGCTTGATAGATGCCGACATGGGCAAATGAGCCCTCGTCCTCGATCACCAGGTCACGCACGGCCAACGCGTCGAATCGCATGAGCGGGACCCTACACGCGCCCCGCTCCTCACGCGACTTGCTTGCCGCTCCGACCCGTGCAACATGCGCGTCCCATGTCGTCGCGGCCCCGCTGCGCGATCCGGGGAATGCTCCCGACGCGTGCGTTGTTGCTGGCCGCCCGAGGAGGCTCTCTCATGCCTAAGCTCCCTTCTATTTTTTCGTTGTCTTTGGTTGCGCTCGTGGGCGCGTCGTTGTCCGGCTGCAAAGAAGAGCCGCCTGCCCCCCAGCCCGAGCCTGCCGCGAGCGCGTCCGCCGCATCCATCAGCCCAAAGAGCCGAATCCCCGTTCGCACGCCGACGTCGCCCGTTCCCAAGGTCGATCCGTTGACCATGAAGCAATACCGGGTCGAGCTCTGCAACGTTGGCGTTCTGACCCTTCGCCAGGCGCGAGATGCCTACTTCGCCAGCCTGGGCGGCGGCGAGCCCAGCGACAAGAAGATCCCTAGCTTCGGCCAAGCCGGCACCTCGCCCTCGTCTCGCACCCCGTTGCTCAAGACCGACCTGACCAACCCCACCGCGCGCACCGCCCCGGGTGGCGCGGCGAGCGCGGCCACGCGGGCGCCGGCGACCGCGACGAGCGGCGCAAAGACGGCGCCGGCCGTCGGCTCAGGAACGCCCCGCGCGCCCTTCGAAATGGCCCTTCGCGCGCCCCACGAGCGCAACGCTCGCGCGTGTACCGCCGCGGCCGCCATGAAGGAGCCCGCGATGGACGGTGTCGACGCCGCCGTGGCCGAAATGGGCCCCTTCGCGGTCGACCTTGCCAAGGCCATCGTCACCGCCAACTCGTACTACCAAAAAGAGGAGTACAAGGCTGACAAGTTCGCCAAGGGCAAAGAGATGCACAAGAAGCTCGTCGAGGACTTCAAGAAGTTCGATGAGCTTTATGCCAAACTGGCAGACTCGGTAGATGCCTATAAGAAGGCTCACCCGATGACGACGACGGATGAGGGGGAGAAGCTTACCCAGGCCGCCCTCGATGACGCTCGTTCCGTCCTCTTCGGGCTTCTGCCTGCCAAGGTCGATGTCGAGGCCTTCAAGGCCGCGACGGCCAAGCTGGAAGCGGACGTCGAGGCGCTCAAGACCTTTGGCAAGGGTCAGCCCACCGATCCTTGGTCGAAGATCATGGCACCTGCCCTGGATGCCTATGCGCGGGCGGCCAAAGGCGCCTCCGAGAAGCTCACGGCGAAGGGCGTCGACAACGAGCAGTTCCTTACCCTCGTGACGGGCATGACGTCCCTCATCGAGTCACGGCATCGGGCGTTTACCCGCGCGCTCGTCGCGCGGGAGCGCAAAGAGGCGGCCGTCGCGCCGAGCGCGGCCGCCCCGCAAGAGAACGCGCCCAGCAACGACGAGCACCAAGAATAGACGTCGTCTCAGACATGCGCTGCGGCTCCGTCATCCGGAGCGCAGCGCATGTCCGCCATTTTCAGGCGCCCCGTGTCCGAGACACTCAGCCCCCCGACAGGCGGCGTCGGACGGCGAGCCGATACAGCGCTTCGTATTGACGGGCGGCCTGATCCCAGCCCATGCGTTTTTGCATGCTTTGAACCATCATCGTCCGATGTTGCTCGGGCTTTTGGCGATAGACGTGCACGGCCCAGGCGACGCTGGTGGCAAGATCGTCGGAGGACAGGTTGCTGAACTTGTAGCCCGTCACGCCGTGCTCCACGGTGTCGTCCAGCCCGCCGACCGCGCGTACGATGGGCAAGGTGCCATAGCGTTGGCTGTACATCTGGTTCAGGCCACAAGGCTCGTAGCGCGAGGGCATCAGGAAGAAATCCGACCCGGCCTCGATACGGTGGGAGAGGCCCTCGTTCATGCCCAGGAAGGCCCTGAAATTCCCGGCCGCCGCGGACAACCTGGAGAAGAACGACTCGGCCCACGCCTCCCCCGAGCCGAGCACCACGACCTGGGTGTCCAGGGACAACATTTCGTGGAGGGCAGACGCGATGATGTCGATACCCTTTTGCTGCGCGAGCCGCGAGACAACGCCGATCAAGGGCACATCGGGCCGCTCGGGCAAGCCCATCTCCCGTTGCAGGGCGGCCTTGCACAGGGCCTTCCCACGGAGATCGGCCGCGCTGAACGGCGCGGCGATGTGGGTGTCTTTTTCGGGATTCCAGATGTCGTCGTCGATTCCGTTCAGCACCCCAAGGACGTCGCCACCGCGGTCGCGGAGCACGCCGTCGAGCCCCTCACCGCCATCAGGGCTCTGAATTTCTCGCGCGTAGCGGGGGGAAACGGTGGTGACCAGCGTGGAGCGGTAGATGCCGCCCTTCAGCAGGTTCACACTGTCATCTTTCTCAAGCCACTTCGGGTTGTAAACGCCCCAGCCGAGGCCCGTTTGATAGAGCTCGTCTTTGCCGAACCAGCCCTGGTAGGCCATGTTGTGGATGGTCAATACGGAGGCCGCGCGCTCGAGCGCACGCCCCCGCTCGACGGTGTCCAAATAGACAGGCACGAGGGAAGTCTGCCAATCGTGGACGTGGACGACGTCTGGAGTCCAGTCGAGGTAACGGCAGAGCTCGAGGGCACCCCGCGAGAGCAGCGTGTAGCGCGCGAGGTTGTCGGCGTAGCCCCCGCCCGCGTCGCCATAGATGCCTTCCCGATCGAACATGCTGTTCTCTTCGATCAGGTAGACGCGCGGCCCCCTTTCGCCGGTGGCGGTCGACTCCCACACGGCGGTCCACGCGGTGCCAAGACCCACCGGTACGCCCAGGGGCGCAGGCAGGCGCTCGGCCTTGTGCTTTAGCGTGGTGCGGTAGCGCGGCAGGACGATGCGCACGTCGTGGCCGCGGGCTGCCAGGGCCTTGGGCAGCGCCCCCGCGACGTCGCCGAGCCCGCCGGTCTTCGCAAAGGGGACACACTCGGAGACCGGGAAGAGGATCTTCAGCCTGGGCATCAGCTATGAGCGCTCGTCATACTACAGAACGTCGAGCGTCGCGCGCGCTCTCCTTGGGGGAGGCGAAGGAATCGCGGGCGATTTTCACGACCCGGTCGACCGACCTCGTGAGGCCGAGCTTCGAGGTGTCCACGGCGAAATCGGCCTTTTCGTACAGCGCGCGGCGGGCTCGCAGCAACGAACGGAGCTCCTTCATGGCCCCCGTGCGGTGCGCCATGGGGCGCGGATCGCCCTGCGCGACCACGCGGTTCCAGTGATCCTCCGGCTTGGCGCGCAGCCAGACGGTCGTGGCGCGCTCCCGCAGCAGTGCGTACGTCGCGTGCTCGGTGACGAGGCCACCGCCGGTCGCGACGATCAGCGACTTGGGCGACGAAAAAAGTGCCTCCAGCGCTTCGCGCTCCAACTTGCGGTACGTCTCCGCGCCTCGCATCTCGAAGATTTCGTTGAGGCTCATCCCCGCCCGCTCGGCCACCAGGTTGTCGAGCTCCACGAAAGGGATACCGAGACGCACGCTCGCGCGCCCTCCGATCGCGCTCTTGCCCGCACCACGCAGCCCGAGCAGCGCGACGATGGTGCGCCGCTGCGAGGCCTTGAGCGGCTCCTCGGCGGGGTCGTCGAGCAGCGCCGCCGCATTGGTGCCGAGGGCCCGCGCGAGCTCGTCCAGGCGGGTCACCGAGACGTTGGTTTTTCCGCCCTCCAAGAGCCCCAAAAAACGCTCGCTGAGCCCTGAGATTTCAGCCAATTCGCGGCGCGACAGGGCGCGCTCGTCGCGCCGTTCACGGAGCCTTTTGCCGAGCCGTTCGAGGAGCCGTGATGAGCTGTCCACGGGCGCAATATATTGCCAGTTGTTGGAAACTGAAAAGCATTATGTTGCTTGACTGCACGGCTTGCGCGTGGTTGGCTCGCGGCCGTCATGGATGCGTCCTCCTCCGCCGCCACCCCGCCGATCACCTTTCAAACCGAGCCCTCGGCCTACAAGCATTGGAAGCTCCATTTCGACGGAGCCATCGCGCGCCTGGTCATGGACGTGGCCGAAGATGCGCCGCAACGGCCGGGCTACACGCTCAAGCTCAACAGCTACGACCTCGGCGTCGACATCGAGCTCGCCGACGCCATCGCGCGCCTTCGCTTCGAGCACCCGGAGGTGCGCACGGTGGTGGT
>CAYLJT010000545.1:0-6191 GCA_964383995.1 uncultured Polyangiaceae bacterium | reverse complement strand
CGGAGCTGGACGTCGCGGACGTCGTCGCCGTCGTGGACGCCCCCTCGCCGCCCGCACCGCCGGCCGCGGACGAGGTGCTCGCGCCGGACGTGGTGGAGGTGACCGAGCTGGCCGCCCCCGAGGACGCGGACGGCTCGTCGCCGGAGCAGGCTACGAGCGCCAAAAAGACCGGGACGAGCAGAGCAGGGGTACGCATGCCCCCCGATGAGAGCCCAGCCGAACGCCGAAATCAAGCGGCCGCGCTGAGCGTGAAGCGGAGCTTACCTTCCTCGCCCCGCGCGTTCGATCCCATCGTCGGAGCAGTGGCGTATTTTCGGGCCCTGTCGTAACAGGGGCTCGCGTGAAGTCGAACCCCCTCAGCGGCTACCTGCTCGTCGCCCTCGCCGCCTGTGTCTGGGGGCTGTGGAGCCTGTTCTTGCGGCCCGCCGAGGCCCTGGCGCCGGTCGATCCGGCCCTCGAAGGTTTCGTCGTCCTGGCGGTCGTCTTCACCTTGACGACCCCCATCGCCCTCCTGCGGCGGACCCCCAAGAAGCGCCCCATGTCCGCCTGGTGGGGTCTATTCGGGATCGGTATCGCGGACGCCTTCAACATCCTGTTCTTCTTCTGGGCGATGCAGCGAACGAGCCTCGCCGTGGCGGTTTTGTCGCACTACCTCGCGCCCTTTTTGGTGGCGGTGGTGGAGCCCTTCGTCCTGCGCGAGCGGGCCCGCCTTGCCACGTTCGGCTACCTGGCAACGGGCCTCTTCGGGCTCGTCCTGCTCGTGGAGCCCTGGAAAAATCTCGCCGGCGATCCCCTGATCGGCGCCGGGCTCGGCGCCGCGAGCGCGGTGTTTTACGCGTCCAACGTGCTCTTGACGAAGCGGGTCCTGAGCCATTTCACGGCCGTGGAGGTGTCCTCCTACCATGCCGTTCCTTCCCTCATCGTCCTTGCGTGCTTCCTCCCCGACGGAGCGTTCTCGGTGGGGGTGGAGCCGCTCCTCTGGATTGCGAGCGGCGGCGTCTTGCTCGGGACCTGTGCCGCCTTCGTTTTTTACATCGGTTTGCGGCGCGTACCGGCCTCCCACGCATCGATCCTGGCCCTCCTGGAGCCCGTCGTCGCGGTCCTGGTAGGCGCCCTCGTGTTCCACGAAATCCTCGGGCCCACGGGTATCTTTGGCGGCCTCCTCGTGATCGTCGCTGCCGCGCTCGTGGTCACCCGCGGGGCCGCGAAGGACGTCGCGGCCGTCGCACCTTGAGTCAGGGGGAGAGGCCGCCCGCGCCGTCGCGTTCCAGATTGTCGGACAAGGGGCAACCTCGCAGTCCTGTCTTTTGTGCCTCCTCGCGTAGGGCTGCCGCCTGTTCCTGGGGAGTCTTCACGCTCGCGAGGGTGACGAAATAGATGCCATCGGGGTTCTCGACGTGGGCCTTCACGAAGCTCGTGCGCTCTTGCCCCAAGGTGATCAGGTCCGCGTCGGACTGGATACCTGCCTGCTTGTCCACCTCGCACACCAGGGCAATCGCCTCTTCGTACGACTGGCCTTCTTGGGCTGGTGCTCTAGGCTTTGGCGTGCTCGAACAACCCAGTGACAAGACAACGATGACAAAGATCGAACCAAGGGCCTTGGGCCCGGACAGGCTTTCAAACATGGCCTGATGAGACCATCTTCAGCGTAAAGGTTTGGGCTGGCTGGACGAATTTGTCTTCCTTTCCAGGCCGCCGATTGGGGTATGAATACCCATGGCCCTTCGAACGAGCGCAGCGCTGGTTTTCGTGTTGGGTGCCGTTCTAGCGTGGCTCCCCTCCTGCGGCGCGCGCACCGCGCTGAGCAACAACCTGGAGGGCTATTCGCGGAGCTCCTGCGGCGACGCCGTGCTCGACGCGGACGAGGCTTGCGACGACGGCAACAGCGATGACGCGGACGCTTGCCGCAACGCGTGCGAGCTTGCGCGCTGCGGAGACGGCGTGGTGGCGCGGGGGCTCGAGGCTTGCGACGGAGCCCCCGTGGGGGGCGTGGCGTGCACCGCGCAGTGCAGTTTGGCCTCGTGCGGCGACGGCGTGCTCGACCCGGGAGAAGAGTGCGATGACGGCAATGCGGACTGGGGCGACAACTGTACGACGCTCTGTCTGCTCGCCACCTGTGGAGATGGCTTTGAGCGGGCAGGCGTCGAACAGTGCGATCTAGGGGCCGTGAACGACGACGGCCCGGCGTTCGAGCTCGTGCAAGACGCGATTCGGCGGTCCGTGCGACCCGTCTTGAGGGACGCGACCGCCAAGGCCTTTTACGACTACCGGTCCGCGAGCGCCCACACGGGTCTGGAGGTGGCCAATGAGAGTCGGCTCTTCCTGTACGTCGACCGCACCACGTCGAACCTCTCCCTGTTTACGAACCACGGTATCGACCTCGCGACAGGCACCTCCCAGCCGAAGGCGACCTTCGAAGAGACCTTCTATGGCTTGCCCGGCGACGCCTACATCGCTGTCCAGGACGACAAGCCCGAGGAGTTCTTCATGACCTCGGGCGTCGGTGTCGGGTATTGGAAGTTCGAGGACAACACGGATGGTGGGGTGTTCGACGGCCTGCCCTTCCCCGGAGACTTCCACATCATCGTGGAGACCGGTGAGGTCAAGACCATCAACACGTGGGCCTACGTCGAGGAGGACATAAGCCGCATCGAGCTTGCCATGGGGACCGCGGCGCACCTCGTCGCGCGGAGCACCCCTTCGGCATGCCGCAGCGACTGCACGCTGCCAGCTTGCGGCGACGGGCGGCTCGACGGCGGCGAACGCTGCGACGACGGCAACAACGTCGATGGCGACGGCTGCGCCGCCGACTGCTTGAGCTTCTAAATCAGGGTCTTCGGTCGGCTCGGCGTGGGTCGCGGCGTGCTCGCGGGCTCGGAGGAGGCGCCATCGAAGCGCACGCCGAGGCCGAACACCTCGCGCAAAAGGCCGCTCTTCGCGCGCACCGTCCACTCTTCGAGCACGCGTTCGCTCGAGCCACCCACGGAGAGCACGAGGTCGTTGCCCTCGATGCGGCTCGTCACCTCGGACACCTTGCTGCGGTGCTCCCGATCAAGGGCGTCGGCGATGCGCAAAATAGCCGCCATTTCCCGGACTTTTGTGCGATCGCGCGGGGACAGCGTGCGGAAGTTCTCGTGGTCGAGGCTGGGCGCGCTCTTGCGGTGGTAGCGCGCGACGTTGGCGACGATGTCTCGCTCTGCGGGCAGAAGGCCCATGATGTCGCTGTGCGTGACGATGTAGTGGCTGTGCTTGTGGTGCCCCTCGTAACGCACGAAATCCCCCACGTCGTGCAGCAGCGCGGCGGCGTGGAGCAGGATGCGATCGCGCTGCGAAAGCTTGTGGAGCGGCGCGAGGTCGTCGAAGAGCCGCACCGCGAAGCGCGCCACGAGGGTGCCGTGGCGCTCGTCGAATTGGTAGCGGCGTCCGATGCGCAAGCAGGCGTCGGTGACGGCGGCCAGCTCGACGCCGAAATCGGGCGGGAAGAAGTGCGCCCTCGCGAGATCGACGAGCACGCCCTCCTTGAGACCCACGCCGGGCGCGCCGATGCTCGGTGCGCCGAAGCTCCGCGCGAGGTGCGCGAGGATCATCGTCGCGGGCACGATGGTGTCCGATCGATCGGGGCGAAAGCCCCAGCGCGCGACGCGCTCTTCGGCGGTGTGCGCGACGAGCTCGTTGAGCAAGCGATCCATCGCGGCGATCTCGATGGCGCGTCCCTCGGGGAAGGCGCTCGGCATCGGGCACAGATCGGCGAGCGTCTCGATGTTGCCGCCGGTGCCCAACAAAAGGCCCACACGCCCGCGGACGAGCTCGTGGACCTCTTGCAAGGCGTCGCTGCTCACGCGCTCCAAATATTCTTCGATCAGCAAACGATGCGACGCATCGACGCGGCCTCCGCCGCCTAGAAATGCTTCCAGCAAGCGCACCGTGCCGACCGGCAACGAGCGCGAGAACACCGCGTGGCGCTCGCGCAGCAAGGTGAGCTCGGTGGAGCCACCGCCGACGTCGATCAAGAGCGCCGTGCGATCGCCCAAGACCACGCGCTCGGTGACGGCGAGCTGCACGAGGCGCGCCTCTTCGACGCCCTCGATGATCTCCACGTGAACGCCCGCCTCGCGCTCGGCCCGCTCGACGAACACGTCACCGTTTTGCGCTTCGCGCGCCGCGCTCGTCGCGACGGCGCGGTATCTGTCGACGCCCGCGCCGTCCATGGCCGCGCGAAAGCGACGGAGCGCTTCGCACGCCGCGGCGATGACATCGGTCTCGATGACGCCGCGGGTGAACACATCGTGGCCGAGGCGCACCGGCGCGCGCTCCGCCAGCACCTCGCGAAAAGGATAAAAACGCGGGCCCTCCGAGGTCGTCGCGGGGGGGGCGACGTCCACGACGCGGAGGCGAATGGCGTTGGATCCGATGTCGATCGCGCCTAAACGCGCCATGTCGGGGACCCTAGTACAGTGCGCCCGCGCTCGGCGGGGAAATCGGTTTCACCGTCAAGTGGCAAAGGCCCCCCGCCATGTACTAGGCTCACGCCCATGCGGATGAGGTCGCGCCACAAAACGCCCTCCGCGTCGATGCTCCTCGTCGCTCTGGCGACGCTCGTCGGGTGCTCGTCGCCTCCCCCGAAGGCCGCGCTGTCGACGCGAACGCTCGACGAACGACGGGCGGTCGAGATCATTCGGCGCGCGGTGAGCGGCGAAGGAGAGCGCCCCACCGAGGGGCGCGACGTCACGCTGTCTTCGGGCAAGACGCTCCACCTCGACGTGGGCATTCAGGGGCACGAGTTCGCGATCGCCTACGTCACGCCCGACGAGGCCGAGAAGCTCGGTGACGCGATCCCCCCGCGCAACGGCCAAGACGAGCGGCTGCGCTTGATCCGAGCGGGCGAAGACGGCGGCGTGCGCATCGTGTTGCTGTACCAAGACAACTACCGCTTCGACGATCTCGAAGGCGAGGCTCACGAGCAGACCACCATCGCCTGCGAGGCTCAGCTCTCGCGCGATGTCCGAGACTTTGTGACCCACGCGCACACCAAGAAGTTTCGATGAGCCCGAAAGAAAAACAGGCGCGCAGGGCCTTGCAGGCGGGCGCCGCGCTGATCCTCGCGGGCATCGCCCTCGTCGGCACGGGTCCGTCGGACGTGGGCGGCGTGCTGGTGGTGCTCGCGCTGATCGTGCTGCTCTACGCCATCCACTCGTTCGGCCGTTTGGGCCCCGACGAGCGCGCCGTTTGAGACCCTTGCAACGCGGGCCCTTCTCACGCAAGGTGCCGCGCCATGAACCGACCTAGCCGCAAGCGCAATCACCTCATCGCGAAGGTGGAGAACAACAAGTCCCGTCTCGGCGAGACGAAGCCCGGCAAGCGCACGAAGCGCTACGAAAAGTGGATCAAGCACTACGAGGCCGTCGCCGCACAAAGCTGACGTACAAGCATCGTTGACCGGACTCGGCGCCCGCGTATCGTGGAAAGAGGCGGGCGCCGCCGAACGGAGAACAACGATGACGATGAGATCAAGTGTCAGGGCATCGAGGGCCCTAGGAGCGACCGCAGTGGCTTTGGCGCTGCTGGTTTCGCCCGCGCTCGCATTCGCTCAAGATCCGGGCCCCGCGCCTCCCGCGCCGCCGGGCTTCGCGCCCCAACCGCCTCCCCCCGAAGGCGCGCCTTTTCTTCCCCCGCCGCCCGCGCAACCTGGCTATCCCCAGCAGGGCGCGCCAGGCTACCCGCAGGACTATTCGGGCCAGGGGCCTGCGCTGCCGGGGGCACAGCCCAAGTCGTTTCGCGACATGCCCGAGACGCTGCCCTACGAAGAGGGCGATCCCGTCCCCTACGGCTACAGGCCTGACACGCGTATTCGTCGGGGCCTCGTGATCGGTGGCGCGGTCACCCTGGGCTCGCTCTACCTCATGTCCGCGTCGTTCGGCTCGCTGGCCAGCGACGTTGACAGCGGAAGCGACGACTACACCCCGCTCTACGTACCGGTGCTCGGCCCGTTCATCACCATCAACACCGCCAATTCGCGCGGCTCGGGCACCTTCTTCTTGCTGATGGACGGCGTGGGTCAGAGCGCCGGTCTTGCCATGCTCATCGCGGGTCTTGCCGCACCCCAGTCGGTGCTCGTGCGCAACGACATCGCGGAGGTTCGCCTCTCGCCTGTCGCCGTGGGAGATGGTCAGTTGGGTATCGGCATCGCGGGG
>CAYLJT010000544.1:0-6195 GCA_964383995.1 uncultured Polyangiaceae bacterium | reverse complement strand
GGCCGTCACAATCGTTGTCCAGACCATCGCAGGTCTCGCTGCCGCTCTGTATGTTCTGGTTGCAGGCGATGGCGCCCGCGAGGCACGCTGTCGTCCCAGCGCTGCACACGCCCGAGAGCCCCGTGTTGCACGAGCCGCCGCCACCTGGGTTGCCCTCGTCCGTCTGACCATCGCAGTCGTTGTCGAGCCCGTCGCACACTTCGGCCGACGCTTGGAGGTTGCCGAGACAGGTGACCGCGCCGAGGAGACACGCAGTGGTCCCGGCGCCGCAAATGCCGGCTTGGCCCGTGCTGCACGATGCGCCGCCGCCTGGGTTGCCCTCGTCCGTCTGACCATCGCAGTCGTTGTCGAGCCCGTCGCAGACTTCGGCGGTGGGCGTCCCTGTGTTCTGGCAGATCAGCGCGCCTCCGGCGCAGGCTGCCGTGCCGACACTGCACACGCCCGGAAGGCCCGTGGTGCAGGCGCCGCCGCCCCCGGGGTTACCGTCGTCGATCACGCCGTTGCAGTCGTTGTCCACGCCGTCGCAAACCTCTGCGCCGGGGGGGAGAGGAACGCACGACTGGACCACACCGTTGGCGCAGCTCGGGACGGTTACCGCGCAAGCGCCCACACCACACGAGAGCATCCCGAGCCCGTCGTCCACGGCGGCGTTGCAGTCGTCGTCGAGGCCGTTGCAGACCTCGGAGCTGGGCGTCACGTCGCCGGAGCAGGCCCCGAACTGGCCGCCTTGACAGGTCTGTAACCCACCCGCACACACGCCGATGTTCTCCGTGCCTGGCGCTCCCGTGTAACAGGTCTGCGTGGTGCCGTTGACGCAACTACAGCCTTCGTCCACCTGACCGTCGCAGTTCTCGTCGTACAGACCATCACAGTCTTCGACACCGGGGGGATTGGGGACACACGCGGTCAGCTGCCCCGAAACACAAACGGGCAGCGTCACCTGACAGGCGCCGACACCGCACGTCACCGTGCCGAAGCCTTCGTCCACGAGGCCGTTGCAGTCGTCGTCGAGGCCGTTGCAGAGCTCGGGCACGGCGCAGACACCGCCGCAATCGACGCCCGTCTCGTTGCCGTTCTGCACGCCGTCGGCGCATGTCCCGGGCTGGCAGATGCCTCCGGCGCACACCAGGTTCGTGCAGTCGGTGGCGAGCACGCAGCCTTCGCCATCGAAGCAGGGGGCGCAGCTACCGCCGCAGTCGAGGTCGGTCTCCGCGCCGTTCATGACGCCGTCCGTGCATGAGGGCGACTGGCACACGCCACCAAGGCAAACGAGGCTGGAGCAGTCGGACGCCGCGAGGCACGCGAGGCCCGAGGCGCAGGGCGGACAGAAAGCTCCGCCGCAGTCGACGTCGGTCTCGTCCTGATTCAGTGCGGCGTCGTTGCAGCTCGAGCACGGAGGACAGAGGCTTCCGCCGCAATCGACGCCGGTTTCGTCCTGATTCTGGAGACCGTCCGTGCACGTTGCGCAGCTCCCGGACCCCGCGCACACACCCATCGAACAAGCGTCCGTCGTGCACGGATCGCCGTCGTCGCAGCTCGTTCCGTCGGGGGCGACGGGGCTCGAGCAGGCACCCGTCGTGGGGTCACACGCCCCGGCAAGGTGGCAGTCGTCGCTGGGGGCGCACTGCACGGGATTGGCACCTACGCACATGCCGAACTGACATGCGTCGCTCTGCGTGCAGGCATTTCCGTCGTTACACGGCGCCCCGAATGGCGCGAACGGATTCGAGCAAAGCCCGGTCGCGGGGTTGCAGACGCCGGCCAGGTGGCAAGGCGAGAGGGGAGCGCACACGACGTTCGCGCACGCCGAGCAGGGCGCGCAAGGACCCCCGCAGTCAACCCCAGTCTCGGCGCCGTTCTGGAGCCCGTCCGCGCAAGATGCGGGGGCATAACACACGGTCAGTCGTGGCCTCGGGTTCGCCGCCGAGGCGTCGCTGGCGCCGAACGTGGCGCGGCCGGTGGCCTGCTCGATCAAGAGCCCATGGTTGGGCACGGCGCCCGAGACCCACGCTTGCGTCAATGCGGTGAGGTCGACCGAGCCGGTGCTGCCGTTGGGAACCGTAGCCGGGTCGAACGACGCGGCGAACGCCGGATCGAAGGCTCCGCCGAAGCTATTCCAGGTCACCGTCGACTCGCTCCAAGGGGCCGTGGCGCGGTGGACGCCGACCGTGCCACTTCCTGCGCTCGACTGCTTGAAGAGTCCCAGTGTCGCCGAGGACACCACCGTACCCGCCGGGATGGACGACAGATCGAAGCGCACGAGCCCCTGACGAAGGCCCGGTCCGACGACGCCCGAGAGCAGAAAGATGGAGGTACCGAAATTGGCGTTTGCGACGCTTGGATCGGTCGGGTCGCTGGCGAGCTGTGCGTCCTCCACGACGCCGCCGCCCGGCCCCCGCCGCAACGTAATGCACGTAAGACCCTCCTCGGTGGTCACGACGGCCTCGTCGTCCGGCGCCGTTTCCCCCACGTCGCCGCACGCTGCGGGCAGCGCCCCCAGCCCCAACGCGATCGTGAACGCGCCCACGGCTCTCTGGACACGACTCGGCCTCTGTTGCCCTGCGTTCGCCATGACCTTCCTCCGGACTCCCGTCATGTCCGAGCGCTCGAAATCGTGCGCCGGCCCAAACTCTCACGCTAGCTCCAGGCCTCTCTCCTTGTCAACGGGCGCTTCGGTTCGAACACCTTGCCCACTTCATAGGTCCGATGAAGTAGCGATCGGAGAGATCCGCCCAGCAGCGATTGCGTCTCCACAGAGCTCTTACCCAATTTCTACGACAGACCCCGAGGCGCCCTGGACGTAGCCCGTTGAGAGGGCCCGTCGCTGGCGAGAAACCTCCAGGTTCTTCTGGAAAGCAGTGGAGGGCGGCAAGCGGCGCCGCGGCGCAACCTACGTCGTGCCACCCACCAGCGCCGACGCCAGAGGCTCGCGCAACATGCGTCGCGCGGGGATCCACGCGGCGATCACGCCGACCACGGTACACACGACGAGGTTCACCACCACCAGCAACCAGGGCACGGCCGGGTGCACCGGAATCTCGTAGAGCGACGTTGTCTGAGACGCGAACAGGTAGGCGAGGAGCCAGCCGACGAAGGTACCCACGATGCCCGCGGGCCAGGTGAGGAGCAGTGCTTCCGCCGCCAACATGCGCAAGATGCCCTTCTTTCGTAGGCCCACGGCGCCTAGCACGCCGATCTCGAACTTGCGCTCCATGACCGTCGTCGCCATCGCCGCGATCAGCCCGAAGGCCGCGATCGAAAGGCTTACGCCGAGCAGCAAGATGCCGAGCGCTTGCGTCGTTCGATACAGATCTTCGGCCTGCGATTCTTCGTCGGCCACCGACTGCGCGATGATGCTGTGGCTCGTCGAGAGCTGGTCGCGAATGCGCCGCACGACGGGGATCGAAGGGCCCTTGGCCTTCACGTAGTACATGGCAAGGAGCGAGTCTTGGGGCACGCTCTTGGTCAACGCCTTGTACGTGTTGGCAGACATCAAGACGCCCGAGCCCACCGGGTTGACCACCCGCGCGCGAAACGACAGGAGGCCCGGCACCTTGGAGCAAACGCCGACGATCTGCGCGCGCTCGTTGGCCTTGCTGCCGCCGAGGCGCAGGTCGAGCTGCAGTTGATCGCCCACGTGCACATCGAGGTAGCGCGCCAAAGACATGCTGATGATCACCGGCGGAGGCACGCCCGGCGCGCCTTCGGGGCCTGGATCGGCCGCCATTTTCGCGAAGGGCTCGGAGCCCTCTTCGCACTGCAAATGCTGGGTAAGGATGGTGTCCACGAAGCTCGGCGATGCACCGTAAAGCGAGATGCTGATGGGCTCGGAGGCCACCAGATCGGCGGCCACCACGCTGTTCGCGAAGCCCTCATCGCTCACCGGTTTGGCCGTGCGGATGCTGGCGAACGAAGCGATGCCGTCCATCGCAGCGAGGGGCGCGTCGATGTCCAAACGGTCCGAGCGCATGAGATGGATCAGGATATCGGCGCCGAGCTGCCGCTCGACGAACTCGCCTTTTGCGTCGTCGTAGAGCTGCACGAGACTCGCCGCGAAGAACACGAACGCGGAGGCGATGGTGAGCAATACGGATGACGCAAAATAACGGCGCTCGTAGCGCGCCACGTTCTTCTGCGCGAGGTCCGCCGGGGTCTCACCGAGCAGCGCGACGGGCCTCGCAAACAGCCTGCGTAGCAGCGGCAATAGACCGAGGCCCGCGAACGAGAAGCCGCCCAGCATCACGATCAAGAGCACCAGGCCCGCGGCGCCCATCATCGAGGTGTCGCCGGTCAGATAAGCCGCCGGCAGCAGGAAGAACACGAGCGCGGAGGCCACCGCTACGGCGAGCCCGGAGGCCACCAAACGACCCCGCGCGCTGCCCTCTTCGGCGGCCTTCGGCACGCCCCCGCGGCGCATCGGATCGAGACCGTCCACGATCGCGATGCGCATCGCGCGCAGGCCCGGGAGCGCGGCGCTCAACGCCGACAGCGCGACCCCGGCGAGCAGCACCAAACGCACCGTCGCGAAGGAGACGACGACCGGCACGGTGAGCCCGCCTAGCCCAAACAAGGGCGGCAGCACCTTGGCCGCCACGTACGAAGCACCGACGCCGACGGCGATGCCGGGCACCACGCCGAGGGCCGCGACGAGGGCCGCCTCGGCCAACAGGAATTGAAACAATTGGCGACGTTTACCGCCCAAAGCGCGGAAGATCGCGTGCTCGCGCACCTGCTCTTCGGCGCTGATCGAGAGCAGCGCGTGCAGCAAAAATGCGGTCACCGCCAAGGTCACCACCAACAACAAACCGAACACGGCCTGCATCGGCGCTTCGAACTTCGCGACGCGGCCGAGCGGCGCAACGCGCGGCAACATGATCTCGAACTCGGGGCCGAGGGCTTCGGGCACGCGGCGACCGACCTCCCGCGCGCGGCCCAGGCTCGCGGCCAGATCGCGACCGTCGTAATACGAGGGAGCATCCGCGAAGCGCCCCGCGATCACCGTGATTTGCCCGGGTTTTTGCGCGATTTGTTGGGCCGTCGCCAAATCGACGATCACGAAGTGAGGCAGCACCTGCGTGAGGAGCTGCTGACGCTCCACGATGGTCGTGCACTTCAGCGTGACCGGCGCCGGCAGCACGCCGCCCGAGAGCGTCACCTCGTTGCTCTCTTTCAGCACGTTTGCGAGCTGCCGCGACATCGCGCATTGGCCCCCCGCGAGGTTGGGCCAAGGCGTGACGTCGTCTTGGCCCAGGGCCTTCTCCACCGCGGGGTCGATGCCGACCAACGACACGGCCTGCTCACCCACGTTGACGCGGGTGATCACGCGCTGCGAAAAGCCCTGAAATTTGGGCACACTTTCGAGCTTTTTCATGGCCGGCGCGGCGTCGAAGAACGCCGGATCGAGCCACATGCCTGCCTCGGACTTCACCCACAGATCGGCGCGCCCCACCGAGCGCGTCATGAGATCCACGGCCGAAAGCGCCACCGATTCGAGCCCGACGCTGACCAGCGTGAGCAGCGCGATGGTGACCAAGACCCCCGCAAAGCCCATCAAGGCGCGGGTTTTTCTGCGAAGCAGATTGCGTGCAACGAGGCCGATGATCATGCCGCGCCTTCCCCTTCCACACGCCCGTCGCGCAGGCGCACGACGCGGCTCGCGGCGTTGGCGACCTTGGCGTCGTGCGTGGCGACCACCAGCGTTGTGCCTTCGTCCTTCGAAAGCGACACGAGCAGCGCCAACACGTCGTCCCCGGTCTTGCTGTCGAGATCGCCCGTCGGCTCGTCGAGCAAGATGAGCGCGGGGGCGTTGGCCAAGGCGCGGGCGATGGCGACCCGTTGACGCTCACCCCCCGAAAGCTCGGTCGGTCTGTGCTCCGCGCGGTCCGCGAGGCCCACCTTGCCGAGCAGCGCGAGCGCCCTGTCCCTGCGCTCGCCCTTGCCCGTTCCTTTGAGCTGCAAAGGAATTTCCACGTTCTCGCGAGCCGTGAGCACGGGAAACAGGTTGTAGGTTTGAAACACGTAGCCGATGCGATCGCGGCGCAGATCGGCGAGCGCATCGTCGCTCAAGGTCGCGAGGTCGACACCGTCGACGGACACCGTGCCGCGGCTCGGTCGATCGAGCCCTCCGAGCAGGTGCAAGAGCGTGGTTTTGCCGCAGCCAGAAGGGCCGACGAGGGCGAGCAGCTCACCCCGCGC
>CAYLJT010000543.1:0-6202 GCA_964383995.1 uncultured Polyangiaceae bacterium | reverse complement strand
TCCTGACCTACGAGGCCCTCGGCCTGTGCGGCGAGGGTGAGGCCGAGAAGATGATTTGGGACAACGACAACACCTACGGAGGGAAGGTCGTGACCAACCCGTCGGGCGGCCTGCTCTCCAAGGGTCACCCCCTCGGCGCCACCGGTTTGGCCCAGTGCACCGAGCTCGTGTGGCAGCTCCGCGGTCAGGCGGACAAGCGCCAGGTCCCGAACGCCCGGGTCGCCTTGCAGCACAACGTCGGCCTCGGCGGCGCGTGCGTGGTGACAATGTACCGCAACGACTGACCCGCCTGGAAGGACGCTCGGGGAGGCTCTCTACCTTGCCGTCGTCCTTCTTGCCTCGCTCAGCACGCGACCTACCTTCCCCCGCGAATCTCCACACGGCCCGGCGCTCCGTCGGGCCCGTTTGCCCCGCGCGCGCCGGGCGAGCCGTTCGGCCCCTGCATGCCCGGTGAGCCCCCCGAGAGATAGGTAGAATGGCCTTGGGAGTCGGTGCACGAGGTGCCACTGCCTCCCATGCCGCCCGGCCCGCCCGTGCCGCCGCGACCGCCCTCGCCTCCCGGTCCGCCCGCGCCGCCCAGGCTGCGCACCAGGGTTTGCGCGAGGGTGGCGACGGCGGAGCACTCGCGCGACGCGCAGGTCACGTCGACCTTGACATGCCCACCCGGTCCTCCGGGCCCTCCAGGACCGCCACTCGTGCCGTTGCCGCCGGCCGTGCCGTTGCCGCCGCTCGTCCCCGGCGAGGATGGGCAGGAAGCCGACATGCCATTGCTCCCTGCCATGCCGTTCGCGCCGTCGCTGCCGCGGTAGCCGGGCGTGCCGTCACCTCCTCGGCTGGCGATCACGAAGGAGGTAAGATCGCCCGCTTCGACGACCCCCACAAGCTTGCCTTGCGGGGCCGCCACCTCGAAGAGAATGCGCGGGGAATAGCGCCGTTCGAGCACGACCGAGAGATCCGGGCCGGGGCCGGCCGAGCCGCCGCTGAACACCAGCGACTCGGGTCGCTCGAAGACAACCGGCCACTCCAGGGCAAGAAGGGGCGCTCCGTGGATCTCGATCGGCAAGGGAAGGTTTGGGGTGTTGTACACCAGGCGCAGGGCGTCGGCGCTGGCGATGCGCTCGACGAAGTGCAGCAGGCCCTCGGCGTCGATGAACACCACGGGCACCGTCGGATGCAGCTCGCTGGGCAGCACGCAGGGGGTCACATCGAGGGCTTCGGGAGGAGCGCACACGGTGATCGGCTCGTCGACGCCCGTCGCACGCACGAACAGCGCCCCACGCAGATCGAGGGACGGGATCAGGGTGGGGCCTTTCTTGCCGTCGTCGGTCAGCAGGGTGGCCGTTTGACCCAAGATGTCTTGTCGAATCAGGATGGGTCGGATCGGCGCGCGCTCGCTATCGACCCACGCGCCGGTGGCCGGGTGCTTGGCCAGATCCACGGCGTTTCGTCCGGTCTCCGTGACCAAGACCTCGACCTCGTCGGCATGCTGTCGGGTGTACGCCGAGGGGGAAGCTTCGATGTGCAGGCGCACGATCCGCCGCTTGGCTTCCTTTTCGAGCTTCGTGTCCGGGACACGCAGGGCGACCAGGCGCAGGAGATCTTCGTCCTTTTTGGCCTGGAACCCGTCGAGGGTAGACAGCGTGAGGGGAGCACCTTGGCACCTCCCCTGGCCGAATTCGATGGCCGTCAACACTTCGCTGGCGAAGCGCGAGGCGACGGGGCCGAGGACCCCCTCGGCGACAGCGGTCCGCAGGGCGCTGACATCGTCAGCCACGACCTCCGGGTGCGGCGCGGTGCCCCGCGGACGCAGCCGGAAGGCCTGGTGGAGCGCTTCGAGGGCCTTTTGCTTGTTCCCGTCGCTCTCGATGCTGGAGGTGCTCAGGAAGGCCTTGTAGCCATGGGCCATGGCGTCGAGCAGGTTGGCCGCTTGGGCAGGTTTCATGCTCCCGAGCATGAGCATGACACAACGTTGCCAGCGCCCCGGGGGGATCGCAGAGTCCCCGAGGGCGTCGACCAGGGCCGCGAAATCTTCGGGTTTTTCGCCGCGAAACGCGGGCCCCTTGGCGTCTCTGTCGCAGACAGCCGCGGTGGTGTCCGGTTGCGAGAGGTACTCGACCAAAGCCTCGCCGGTGCCCACCTTGGACATCTCCAGAGCCGTCATCGGCGTGGGGGGCGCCGAGCGACAACCCGAGAGCAAGAGCAGCGCAGGCAAGAGGAGGCGACGCATGCGCGGGGGCTCCCGTTAGCCGTGCTCGTCGGGCAGAGGCGAGAGCACGTGCAAAGGCACGGAGCGGCGTATCGGGACCAGGAAGATCTGGATCGGGGAGTTGCACTCGGGGCTCGGCTCTTTGGCGGTGGCCCGCTCGCAGCTCCCGGGGGAGCCGGCCTCGCGCAGGACCGTGGTCTTTTGGCTGGCCGAGCCCTCGATCTGACCTACCGTCGCAGAGGCCCCCGCAGCCCCCGACACCTCACCGCCCGCCATGAGCTGAAACGCACCCACGCTGAGCGCCGTAACGAGGTGCGTGGCGCCCGCGCACTCGGCGCCGTTGGTGGCGTCGCCCACGGCGCCGCCCACGAGCTGCATCTGCCCAGAGACCGTGGTCTGCACACGCAGCGAGCCGGAGGTGGCAAGCTCACCCGACAGCGTCACCGCGCCGAGCGGCAGCTTGGCGTACAGGTCGTCTTCGTTGCGAATCTCGGTGGTGTCGGTGGACAGCGTGGTTTTCTTCCAGGTGTAGCTGCCCGGCAGCTTGCAGGTGTCCACGATGCGCAGCTCGCACCCGGAATAATCGACGGCCACCGCGCCCTCGTGGAGCAACGCTTCGAGGCGCGCTTTGTAGGACGCGGGCCATTCGGTGACGAGGGGCTGTTCGTGGCTCGCCGCCACGGAGCATTTGGCAAGAGGAGCGACGTCGTGACCGCCGTTGGGCACCGCGCTCTCGGCAACGGGCGCGCCCGCTCCGCAGGCCGAGCAGAGGAGGAGTGTCGGGAAGACGACGAACGAGCCGCGCACGAGGGCGTTCCTTAATTCAAGCGCCTACCAAGAGCAAGGGCCCCGTCCGGCGCGACCCCGCAAAAACCCACCGTCGGCCGGCAAAATCCTCGCATCCGCAGCCGCCCCGTCGCGCATCGGGGCGCCCATTTCAAGGGCAATTGCAAGGTCCCGGCGGAGGTCGATTGGCACGCGCCAAGCATGGGTAGGTGCAGGAGGTATGAGCCATGAACCTCACGAAGAAGGCAACCACGGCGCCCCTTGCGACGCCCGACATCTTCCGACTGTTTCGCGAGATGGCACAGGCGGATCCCTTCTTGCAGCCGTGGCCCGCGGGGTTCGCGCGGGGTGAGCTGCCCACGTTCGCTCCCAGCTTCGAGCTGAAGGAGACGGAGGAGGGATACACCGTCCACGCCGACCTTCCGGGGGTCAAGGAGAAGGATCTGGAGGTGTCGATCCAGGGCAACCGAGTCACCATGAGCGGAAAGAGGGAGAGCGAGAAGAGCAACGAGAAGGATAAGTATTACGTGTACGAGCGGGAGTTCGGGGCGTTCACGCGGACGTTCATGCTGCCCGCCGACGTCGACGCGACCAAGGCGATGGCCGAGCTGAAGGACGGCGTGTTGACGTTCTTCGTGCCCAAGAAGGCGTCGGCCCAGTCGACCAAGGTGAACGTGAAGACCTGAGCGGCACGCAGGGTCCGCGGTCGCCCTGGGGCGCCGCGGGCCCCTGACCCTACCCACGCCCCGGGAGACCTGGTAGCGTCGCGCAACGCGTATGTCCCACCGTCCCCCGCCGATCCCCGTCGCCCAGCTCCACTACGCCGACCCCGCGCTCAACGACGAGGCGCAGTCGGCGCCGATCCGGCCCTTCATCGACCTCGTGCACTACCCTACCCTCGGCTGTCCGGCCCTCCGGGGCCCCGGCGAGGCGCTCGATGTCCTGGTGAGCTTGTCCGAGACAGCCGACCTGGCGGCCCTGAAGGTGACCGCGGTCGACCGCCACGGCGGTGGCAAGAATTTCGCCCTCGCCCCGCTCGCAGCGCCCCTCGATCTCGGCCTGGGCCCCCAGGGACGCAACGGTCGACGGCGGCTTTGGCAGGTGACCTTCGAGCTCGGCGCCCTGCCCCCCGCGCTCTACGATCTGACCGTCGAGGCTGACGGCCGCGCCGAAACCCAGGCGAACGCCCTCCGCGTGTACGACGCCATCCGCGGCAACGAGAAGGTCGTGCTGTGCGGGGACTCGCAGTTTCACCTGGCCAACTCCATATGCCTGGAGCGCTTCGTCGAGCGCATGAACGCCCGCGACGACGTGGCGTGGATAGCCCTGATCGGCGATGTCTGCGACAACAACGTGGTCGGCACGCTGCACATGCTCAAGCTGGCCGCTACCGCCGCGCCGGGCCCCGTAACCACCCACTACACCGAAGAGTACGCCCGGAGCCACGCCATCTTGGCCAAGCTCAACAAGCCCATCCTGCTGTCCGTAGGCAACCACGACGGCATGGCCGCCAACGAGGGCTATGCCCCCGGCATGGCCACGCACATCGTCACCGGGCCCGACCCCGACAACGCGGTCGTGTACGATGGTCTGCACTACTTCCGTCGCACCTTCGGCCCGCTGTATTACGCGCTCGACTGGGGGCGCACGCGCTACCTTGCCTCGTGCTCGTTCGAGCTCGATCGGCACTACCGCTTGGGCTACCACGCGGTGGTCGTCAATTGGGGCGGCTTCATGCAACCTGCGCAGCTCGACTGGGTGGCGAGCGAGCTTGGGGCGGCGAGGGCGCAAGGCAAGGGCTCGGTGCTCTTCATCCACCACGATCCGCGCGGCGGGAGCCTCGGCAAGGATCTCGGCTACTACTCCATGGCACGCGTCTGCGAGCTGCCTTCACTCCGCTCGCTCGCCGTCGACTACGCGCGCTACTTGCGCCAAAACGGGCGGCGCCGCTGGCAGCAAGAGTGGATGCGCGAGCCCTTCGTCAGCATGGCCGACAACCCCGCCCGCAGGCTGTTGAGCGCCCTGTGCGAGAACGCAACCTCTGCGATCATCATGGGCCACGACAACGAGAATTGGGTCGAGAGCTACCTTGCCGGCGACGACCTCTTCCAGCCGGATTACACCTTCTTCGGCGGACCGAACGTCGTGCACTACGCGGCGCACGGGGCCGCCCCGGCGCCCGACGCGGTGCTGGTTGTCCGAGACCTCTTGGGGGACGACGATCTGGAAGGCGCCCTCGCCCACCTGGACAAGCTGCCTGTCCAGGACGCCGAGGTCACCCTCGCGGCAGCCCTCGAAAAGCTGGAGGCGGAGGGGCATTTCGATCCGACCCAGTCCTACGCTCCCGACGAAGTGCGCGCGTGGGGCCTGCGTGCGCAGGCGCCCATGCATTTCATCCACGTCGACGACGTGGGCGCCTACGACCACGACAAAGAGAGCGACTTCGAGGACTACGGGTTCGTGGTGGCCGAGCTCGAAGCTGGCAAGCCCGTCCGCCTGCAGCGCTTCGACATGGCCCGGCTGAAGGCCGGGCCCGTTGTGGACCTCACGGAAGAGTAAGATCGAAGGAGGAGCTTACTCCGTCCAGTCCACTTCGCTCTCGCCGAGCGTGCGGTATTTGCCGTCGATGTGGTCCATCAGCTCGAGCCACCACTGCTCGGCGAGCACGCCGGTCTCGCGCACGCTGTCGGTGAAGAAGCTGCCGCGGATGCACTCGGCGGTGCCTTCTTCGTCGGCGCGACAGCGGCCGTCGACGTAGACCAGGATGGCCTTGGGGAGACGGCTTGCCATGCCGTCCGCGGGGCTGTTCATCCAGTTGCGCAAGAAGACGATGGCGGCCTCCAGATCGTCCGGGGTCTGACCGTAGCCGTGCAGCATGTAGATGACCGGGTAGCGCCGCTCTTGCTGATCCGCGTTGCCGTAGCCGGGAGGCAAGGAAACGCCCACCGTGCCTTTTCGCCCGAAGCTCGACGTGAAGTCGAACGTGCAGTTGCCGATCTCCCAGCACTCCTCGATGTTCTCGACGGGCTTGTCGGCCGTGTCGGTCACCCGCTCGTGCAGCTCGGGCTCGTTCCAACGCGAACCGATGAAGTACAGCGCGGCCTGGAGGCGGCTCGCGATTTCGTTGGCCGTCCCGACGTGCTGACCGCTCCCGGCTTCGATGTCGTGCTCGTCGGGGTCGACCTGACCATACCGTTGCATGACGATGCC
>CAYLJT010000542.1:0-6208 GCA_964383995.1 uncultured Polyangiaceae bacterium | reverse complement strand
GTTCGAGCGCGACATGCCCGCCTACGCCATACCTTACTTTCAAAAGCGCCCCGAGGGTGCGTCCGGCATTCCAGACGGAGCCCCCGCTTCTGTGGCCACCCTCCGCGCCGCGCTGGCGGCTGCCACCAAGGCGTAACATTCGTGCACTGCGGGCGGCGCGGCCACCTCGATGTCCGAGACAACGCGCGACCGCCGGTTGGCTGCGGGTCGTCCGCCGTGCCTACTTCACGAGCGCGGGGGCCCCGATGTTGAGCTGCCCGCGCCCGTTGTCGCCCCAACACCAGAGCGTGCCATCCGTCATGGTCGCGCAGGTGTGAAAACCACCAACCTCGACATCCACCCACGCGTTACCTTGCAATAGCAGCGGCGTGCTGGAAGAGACGAGCGTCCCTACGCCGAGCTGGCCGTTGCTGCCCTTTCCCCAGCAGCGGAGCGTGCCATCGGTCCTGGTCGCGCAGGTGTGGACGCTCGTGCGCACGCTGGTGTACCCGCTGCCAATCAGCGCGGGGACGCCCTGGGTAAACGTGGTGCCGTTGCCGAGCTGCCCAGAGGCGTTGTCGCCCCAGCAATGGAGGGTGTCGTCGGTCATGGTCGCACAGGTGTAGTTGGACCCCGCGGCCACGCTCGCCCAGGTGTTGCCGGGCAGGGCGGTGGGCGTGAACAGATCGACGAAGCTACCATCGCCCAGCTCGCCCAGCAGGTTGTCGCCCCAGCAGTACAGCGTGCCATCGCTCTTCGTGGCGCAGGTATGCTCGCCGCCGGCTTGTACGTGCGCCCAGCCGCGTCCAGCCACCTGGACAGGCGTCGTCTTCCCGACCGTGGTGCCGTCACCGAGCTTGCCGTGCAGATTGTCGCCCCAACAGTAGAGCGTGCCGTCGGTCTTCGTGGCGCAGGTGTGCCGACCAAAGGGGTGGGCCGTGATGGTAAGCCAGCCCGTGCCTGCCACTTGCACGGGGGTGAGGCGGTCGATCGTCGTCCCGTCGCCGAGCTGACCGAAGCTGTTGTAGCCCCAACACCAGAGCGTGCTGTCGGTCTTCGTGGCGCAGGTGTAATAGCCCCCCGCCGCAACGTCGCTCCACGTGGATCCGGGCACCTGCACCGGGATACTGGCGCCGGTGAGCGTGCCGTCGCCGAGCTCGCCGAACACGTTGTAGCCCCAGCAATACAGGGTGCCGTCGGCGCGCACACCGCAACCGTGAAAGAGACCCAGTCCCACGCGCTGGTAGCTGTCTGGTCCCGCGCGCAGTGCCGTGACGTGGGGGGTGCCCGACCAGCAATGGACGGAGCCATCGGCCTTCATGCCACAGGAATAGCCGACCCCCGCGTCGGCCCGGACCCACGTGCCCGGCACCTGGACCGGCGATGTCCGAAACAACGTGGTGCCATCGCCCAGGGCGCCGTCATCGTTGATACCCCAGCAGTGGAGCGAGCCATCGAGCTGCGTGGCGCAGGTATGGTAGGCCCCCGCTTCCACGCTAGCCCAATTGGCGCCGACTACTTGAACAGGCGTGTTCGTGTCCAGTTGGCTGCCGTTGCCGAGCTGTCCAAAAGCGTTGTGCCCCCAGCAATAGAGCGTGCGATCCGACTTCAGACCACAGGTGTGCACGTAGCCCGCCGTCACGCTCACCCAATTCGTTCCAAGCGCGTCGACCGGCGTCGTCTTTTCCAGGTTGGTGCCGTCGCCGAGCTCGCCATAGCCGTTGTAGCCCCAGCAGGCCAGGGTGCCGTCGCTGCGCGTCCCGCACGAGTGGTATTGCCCCGCGGCGACGCTCGTCCAGCTCGTGCCGGCCACTTGCACGGGGGCTAGTTTGCCGACCTTGGTGCCGTCGCCGAGCTGGCCCAGCACGTTGCGCCCCCAGCAATACAGGGAGCCGTCGCTCCGCGTGCCGCAGGTATGCTCTTCGCCCGCCGACACGCTCTGCCAACCCGTGCCGGCGACGAGCACGGGCGTGCTCCGATCGAACGTCGAGCCGTCGCCGAGCATGCCATATTCGTTCTTGCCCCAGCAGTAGAGAGTGCCGTCGGAGCGGACCGCACAGGCGTGGTAGGTCCCCGCGCCCGTCGCCAGCCAGCCCGTCCCGCTGAGCTTTCCCGGCGTCTCGTGGCCCACGTTCGTACCGTCGCCGAGCTGATACGTGTCGTTCTTACCCCAACACCAAAGCGAGCCGTCGGCGTAGGTGGCGCACGCGAAGCCATAGCCAACCGAGACAGATTGGCCGCAAATGAGGCCATCGCAGTCTTCGTCCTCAGGCGCGGCGCAGCTCTCGGGTGACGGCAAGACCTCGCCCAAACAAGGTCCGTAGGACAGACCATCTTGACTGCACGTCTTCGTGCCCGACTGGCATACACCGACGCCCTCACTGCCCTGGGGCCCCGAATAACACGCTGTGATCGAGCCCGGCACACACAGGCATCCTTGGTTCGGCGTACCGTCGCAGTCGTCGTCCTCCGGTGTGGCGCAGCTCTCGATGTCCGGGACAACCTCGCCCGAACAAGTCCCAAATCCCATGCCGTCGGCGCTGCAAGTGTGCGTGCCAGCCTGGCAAGGGGCGTTGTTCTCGGTTCTTGCCGGTCCGGAGTAGCACGCCTCGACCTGGAAGGGCTCGCACAAGCAGCCGTTGTTCACGCCACCGTCGCAATCGTCATCGACGGGCGTGGCGCAGTCTTCGGGCGAGGGGAGCACCTCGCCGACGCAGTGCAGAAAGCCGCTGCCATCGGGCGCGCAGGTCTGCGTGCCCGCCACGCACAGGCCCACGCCAAGGGTCTCGGGGGGCCCTCCGTAGGGACAAGGCTCCACGCTGAACGGCTCGCAAAACGGCGCTTCTCCGCCCGCACCACCCCCGCCGCCCGACGTCGAGCCTCCGCTGCCCGTCGCGGTGGTCGCGGCGCCGCCAGCGCCCGAACCGAGGGCTCGTTGCTCGATCGCGAGGTCGGAGCGCCCGCAGCTCGTGGAGATCGCTAAACAGGCAAGTATCGTAAGGGGTGTTACCGACCTCGACATCGCTCGACGCAGCATCATCCCACAGTCCGTGCCTTCCGTCTCCGTCATTTCGAGCCCGCCTGGCGGACATCGGTGAAGGAAACGCCGAGCGGCGCGAGGGGACGTCGAGCTTCGCGCTGGCCTCACGTCTGGGCGGGCGGGCCCAGCCGCGTCACGTTGGGCGCCCGATGAGCGGCTCGCTCGCGTCCGAGACGTCCGTCGATCGCGCGTGTCACTTCGTGGCGGGGTCGCTGACCCGTCCCATGAACAGGATGGTTCCGGAGCGCACGTGGCGAATGAAGAACAAGAACGGGTGGTCGGCCTTGAACTCCGCGGGCGGGTTGCTCGGGGGTGCGGCGCCCGCGCGCGCCATGACGACGGCCGTGGCGGCGGCGGCTTCGGTGCCCTTCTCGTCGACCTTGACAAAGGCCTTGTGGAAGACCTTGCTGATGTACAGTCGGTCCGCCGGGGTCGGCGGGTTGGCCATGGCGGTGAAGTCGGCTTTGTCTCGGTCAAATGCCAGGGGCATCCCCAGGGCGACCAACAGCGAGCCGAGCGAGAGCGACTCGGCTGGATCGATCTCGAACTTCGGCAAGGTCACCGCCACGCGCTCGGTCTGCGCGGCCGCGAGCCACTTGTCGAGGGTCTGCGGCGTGAGGCGCTGCTCCACAGCGTCAAGCCCGGTCGGCGCGTCGGGCAGCACCAGCGCCATCGCCAATTCGCCGCCTTCATAGGGCATTTCGAGCACCTTGACGGCGTCGACGGCGGCGAAGCGAAAGGGCTCGACCTGGCTCATCATCGGCACGTCTTTCGTGTGCGTCGCGTCCACATGGAAGGCCGCAGGGTGGGTCGCGTCCTTGCTGAAGGGCTTCAGCCAATCACCCAAGAAATAGATGGCGTTCGTCAGCACGAGGCGTGTGTCCGCGTTGATGGAGCCCGCGGGCAGGAGGTTCGTTATCCGCTTTTGCGTTTGCTCCGCGACCCAGTCGTTGATGTGGACGCGGCTCGCATCGGCGGCGTGCTTGAAATCGAGCGGCTCGAGGGGCGCGCCAAAGGACGCCTGGGTGCGGTCGAGGTAGGCCTTTTCGAAGGTGTAGGCTTTTTCGCCGAACAGCCGATTGGCGACCCGCAGCTTGACCTTGCCATCGGCACCGCCGAGGCTCGCGAGGAGCTTTCCGGACACGTCCATGGCTTTGTCGGCGTCCCCTTCGGCGTGCAAGACCTTCTGCATTTGCGCGGCCGTCTCGCCGCGTGCGCCGCCCCAAGTCATGGTCAGTGCGGTGGAGATGCTGATCGGGGAGAGGGCCAGGTTTCCCGCTTGGCTGCGGGCCTTGGCATAGATGTCCAACCCGAGCGCATTGCTGCTCGCGGCCAGCGGCCCGAGGGCCGCGGCGCTGGGCGGTGCCACGGGGGTGGCAGGCGTGGGGTCCGTCGCGGGGTGGGTCGGGGCCTCCGGCGTCGAGGGGCTGGCCGACGGGGTCGGTGCGGCGGGACCGCTGGAGGTGGTCGGGGTGGCGGGCGTGGTAGGGCTCTCCAAATCGCAAGCGGTGCAAAGAAGCGCGACGGAGAGCAGGGGGAGCAGCGAACGCATGGGAGCCTCGGGTGGGGGAGAGTCGGGCCGCCTAGGGTAGTGCCAAGGCGGGTGGCGTGGGGACAATTTCGAACCGGGAGCAACACGCAAGCCCGGGCCTGGAAAGGGCAACGCGCGAGGCCATACGGCCTTACAGCGATCGCCGTCCCGCGGGCGGCGGGCCCCAGCGCCGGGCGTCGCCGCTGATCTGCTCGGCGAGCAAGTCCACGAACGCGCGGACCGCGGGGCGTGGCGACTTGGTCGGCATCAGCGCGAACACCGTAACCTGTTTCCAGATCCAACCTGGACAGAGGTGGACGAGCCGCCCATGGTAGAGGTGCTCGCGCAGCGCGTGTTGGGGCAAAACGCCGACGCCCGCGCCGTGCAGCAACAGACTCAGGACGGTTGCGCCCGAGCTCGACTCGGCGCGCACGTTCAAGGTCACCTCCTCTTCGGCGTTGCCGGGCCCCGAGAAGACCAGCGCGTCTCCCGTTACCAGCGAGTGCTTGACCCAGGGCGCGCCGCACAGGTCGCGCGGCGTCTTCGCTGCGCTCAACCGCTCTGCGACGGCCGGCGCCGCCACGATCGGCTCGTCGAGGGTCGCGAGCTTTCGCATGAGAAACGACGACGTCTTCGGGGCTCCCATGCGCACCGCGACGTCGACCTTGGCTTCCATCAAATCGCGCTGCACATCCTCGGCGTGGATCTCGACCTTCACGCGCGGGTAAGCCAGCACCATACGGGCTGCGGCGGGCCCCACCAACAGAGGACCCAGGTCGTTCGTGGTGGCTACCCGCAACGTCCCCGCGGGCTCTCGCCGGTTGGTCTCGAGGCGTCGACCCAGGTTGCCGAGGGCGTCTTGAATTTGGTTGGCCGCGTCGAGCACCTCCATCCCAGCCTCCGTCAGGCGAACGCGCCGGGTCGTGCGCTCCAACAAAACGGCCCCGGCGTGCTCTTCCAGGAGCTTGACCCGCTCGCTCACCACGCTCTTTGACAGGTGCAGCTCCGACGCGGCGGCGGAGAAGGAGCCCAAACGAGCCACCGCCGCGAAGACGGGGAGGAGCAGTGCGTCGCCGGAGGTCAGCATTGTTCGCCTCTACCGAACAGTCATTCCCGAATCAAGGTGATTGTTCTACCGGCATCGCAGCCGTAGATCGAGCTTACCCCGAAAGGAAGGTACCCATGACACGAGACGAAGCGAAGGCCCTGATTGCTCCCTTCTACGACGCGCTGAACGCCCCCTCCGCCAAGGACGTCAAGGGCCTCATCGAGTCGGTGACGGCCCCCGATTGGCGCTCGTTCTCGAGCGAGACGGTGAGCAAGGGCCGTGATGAGCTGATTCAACAGGTGGTTGGTTTTGGCAAGGCGCTACCCGACCTCCGTTGGGACATCAAGGAGGTGTTCGCGGACGGCGATCGCATCGTCGTGCGGAGCGAGGCCGGAGGCACGCCCGCCGGGGACTTCATGGGAGTCCCGCACGGCGGACGGAGCTTCTCGGTGATGGCCATCGACATCCACACGGTCGTCGAGGGGCGCCTCGTGCGTGCCCACCACGTGGAAGATTGGGCGTCGGCGCTACGACAACTGAAGGGATGAGGTTTGCCGTGAGCAAGGCCCTACCACAAACGCGCTTGGATCGACGGATGCAGTTTCTGGCG
>CAYLJT010000541.1:0-6221 GCA_964383995.1 uncultured Polyangiaceae bacterium | reverse complement strand
GTGGAAGACGGGCCACTCGCTGATCAAGACCAAGATGAAGGAAGAGCACGCGCTCTTGGCCGGTGAAATGAGCGGTCATCTGTTCTTCGCCGACCGCTACCCGGGCTACGACGACGCGATCTACGCGGCGGCTCGCTTGCTCGAAATTCTCACCGACGAAGGCAAGAGCTTGAGCGAGCTGCTCGCCGACGTGCCCCGCACGTTCGTCACGCCCGAGCTGCGCGTCGACTGCCCCGATGCGCTGAAATTCCAGGTCGTGAAGGCGGTTTTGGCGCACTACCAAAAGACCCACAAGGTGCTCGACATCGACGGCGCGCGCATCGACTTCGGGGACGGCGCATGGGGCCTTTGCCGCGCGTCGAACACGCAGCCGGTGCTGGTGTTGCGCTTCGAAGCCAAGAGCGAAGCGCGGCGCGACGAAATCCGAGCCGAGGTCGAGGGCGTGGTCGCGGAGGCCGTTGGGGCCGCCGAACGGGCCTAGCGCGCTGTGGCCGAAGACAAAGCCGAAGGCGGGTCCGAGGTCTGGACGATTCAGCGGGTTTTGCTGTGGGCTACCGGCGATCTCAAGACCCGCGGCAGCAGCTCACCGCGGCTCGATGCCGAGCTGATGTTGTGCCTCGCGCTTTCTGTCGATCGCATCGCGCTCGTCGTCGACGCCTCACGACCGCTGAGCAAAGACGAGCTTGCGCGCTATCGCGAGCTCCACAAACGTCGGCGCGGCGGCGAGCCCATCGCGTATTTGCGCGGTGAACGCGAGTTCTTCGGGCGATCGTTTCGCGTCGATCCGCGCGTGCTCGTGCCCCGCCCCGAGACCGAGTTTCTGATCGAGGTCGCGCTGAAGCGCACGAGCCACGTCAGCCTCGGCTGTCGAACCCTCGATCTATGCACAGGCTCGGGCTGCGTCGCCGTGACGCTCGCCTGCGAAAGGCCCAACAACCGCGTGTGGGCGACGGACCTCTCCGCCGACGCGCTGGTCGTCGCCGAGCACAACGCGTATCGCCAGGGAGCGCACAGAATCGCTTTTTTTCAAGGCGATCTGTTCGCAGCTCTGCCGCGCGGCGCGCGCTTCGATCTGCTCGTCGCCAACGCGCCGTACATCGCGCGCGCCGAGATCGAGACGCTGGCGCCCGACGTTCGCAACTTCGAGCCGCGCCTCGCCCTCGATGGGGGCGGTGATGGCCTCGATGTGCTGCGCAGGTTGTGCGCCGAAGCCCCCGCGTTCCTCGACAAAAGCGGCGTCATCGCGCTGGAAATCGGCGCCGATCAGGGAGAGAGCGTGCCCGATCTGCTACGCGAGGCGGGCTTCTTGGCGATCGAGGTGCGAAGGGACTACGCGGGCCTCGATCGGGTGGTGTCGGCGACGTGGCGCGGTTGAGCCCTCAGGGCCCGGCGTACACGGCCGTGCGCCAACCCAGCATGAAAGCCGGCGCTTTTGCGGTTTCGCTCCACGCGTAGTCGAACGACGCAAAGGGCCCCATGCCCATCCTCCACACGCGAATGCCCTCGTAAAACGCGCCAATTCCGAGCATCGACGCGCTCCCCGCGTCGATCAGCTTGGTGTCCGCGTCATCCTTCGGCGTCGTGGTAAGGCCGCCCGTTCCGGCCTCGAACGACACGCCCAGGTCGCGGTAGGCGGAGCCGTAGGGGTAGAGCGGATAGGCCTCGAGGCGAAAGAAGAAGCCTCCTCCGCCGGACGACGTCGTGTCGCTCGCGAGCGAGCCGCCGCCAAAGCCCAAGCCGAAGGTGAACCAGTCGGTCAGCGCGCCCCCGAGCCAAAGCCGCATGCCGCCCCCGGGCGCGACGCCGGTCTCGGTGTAATAGCGCTCGTAGCCGATCTTCTGGGCGTCGTTCGGGTAGCCCGCGACGCTGCCCACGCCGAGCCCCAACGACAGGCCCGCCGTGAAGCCGCTGCGGTGCTCGGCCGGCGCCGTCTCCCACGAGGCCGCGGGGGTGTCTTCATCGGCCAAGGCGCTGGAGGTTGCGAGAATCGACGCGAGGGCAAAACCAAACAACACCGGGGTTTTCAGCGCGCGACGTGCCACATGCGGGGCTTAGCACGGCGGAGCAGCGTGGCGCGCCGGCAAAACGGCGTTATGGGGTGATCATGTCAAAAAAAGAGTCGATCGGAACACTCACCGTCACGGGTGAAGGACAGGTGACCGCGAGGCCTGACATTGCCAATCTGCGGCTCGGCGTGCTGAGCGAGGCGAAGACCGCCGCCGACGCCGTCGCGAGCAACGCCATCGCCATGACATCCGTGATCGAGGCCCTACGAACGCTGGGCATTGGCGACACGGCCATCAAGACCGTTGGGCTCAATGTCTACCCCGTCATCAACTACGAAGAGGCCAGTGGCAGAAACCTCATCGTGGGCTATCGCTGCGAAGACACCGTGCTTGTGACCTCCTCCGTCGAACTGGCAGGTAAGGTGTTCGACGCGGCGATCGCGGCGGGCGCCAACGAGAGCTCGAGCATCTCGTTCGGACTCCGGAACGAAGAGGCCGAGCGAGGAAAGGCCCTCGAGGCGGCCGTCGCCGTGGCCAAAAAAGACGCCGGAATCGTAATGAAGGCGATGGGCGTCGACGCCAAAGGCGTGCGCGCGATCGATATCGAACAGGGCAGTGGGCCGGCGGTCGTGCGCGCACTGGCGCGCTTCGAAAAGGCGCCCTCCACGCCTGTCATGGGCGGTGAAATCACGGTCACGGCCCGCGTCCGCGTGACGTTCGACTACTACGACTGACCAAAAAAAAGAGGGCGTCCCCGGTGGGAGGCGCCCTCTCTTCCGCCCTATTTCAGGGCTATTTTCGCTTGATTCCGATGATCGACAGGACCGGCAGGCCCTCGCCGTCGTTGGTCTCGATCTTCGTGCCGTCGTCCGTGACCTTACCCTCACTGACCTTCTGCCAGCCGCCGTAAGGTGCCCAGTCTTGGAGCACATCGACACCGTGGAGATAGAACTCCACGGCGGCGCCTGCATCCCAAGCCTCGATGTTGTCGACGGACAGCTTGGCGGCGGGGCAAAGCACCGTTTCGAAAGGACCCGCGCCGATCACGAGCTCGAGCCCGAGGGAGGGGTCGAGGGACCCGGCGACTTCGTCGGCTTTGGCCACCGCAGCGCGGAACAATTGCTGATCCGGCTCCGGAAAATTGATCTCGTCGATTTCGATGGAGCTTACGGCGTCGAACGTGAGCGACACCGGACCCGACGTGACCGTCTTGCCAGCCTCCATCGCTACGCCGTCGGTCGGGAGGCGAATCGCCACCAGATCGGACATGACCGGGGCCGACTCGCCGGCAGGCAAGCGAATGGCAAAGCGCGCCGCGCTGACGCCGTCACCGAACTTGAACGACGGCGTGTCCATCATTTTGTTGGCCGGAACGATCACGTGCCCATTCGCGTCGGTGTCGCCAAACAGGCAGATATCGAGGCCACAAAGCTGAACGCCTTCGTTCGCGAGCCCCACGCCGCTCACGTCTTTGATGGTGGCGTCGACCGAGTCGACCTGCGTTGGGTTGTGATCGCCGCCGTAGCCCGGGCCGTCGCACTCGGGCCCGGAGCCCGTCGACGACGTGGTGGCGCCGCTCGTCGTGGTGCTCGAAGCGTCGCCTCCCATGCCCGTCGCGCTCGTCGACGCGTCGCTGCTGGAGGTGCTGCCCCCCGAGCCGCTGGCGTCATCGCCCGAGCAGGCGATGAGAAAAGGAAGAGCCGAGAGGGCGAGGGCGGAGAGAAGGACGACGTTATTGCGCAGCATTCTGGGCAGCCAAAGCTTCGAGGGACACGTGTTGACCGGAGTAACCTTCGACACTGTCGACGATTTCCATCGTGCGGGGATCGACAATGATTTGCAGCGGGAGGCCGATGGTGCCGTTGTGCGCGAAGGAGAAGCTCGGATCGGCCGCCACGTCGGACGAGAGCTTGTACGAGTCGCGCCATTGCAGGGCCGTGTCGGGATCGGCCGGAGAGCTGTCGATCTTTTCGATCATCAGCGTGACGGGGACGATGCCCTTCGCAGCCCAGTCGTCGGCTTTGCCGCTGATTTGCTGGGCTTCCGCTTGGCAGTTGCCACACCAGACCGCCGAGGTGACGAAGAGCAACGCGTTGATGCCGCGGGAGCCGTCGCAATCGAAGTACTCTTCGACCGACATGTCCGAGACAACGTCCTCGCCGGCGCGGTAGCCCTGCCAGTTGAGGTTCTGGCGCACGAAGCTGCCGACCTGCGTACCGAAGCCCGACTCGGGCCAAACACATTGGGTGGTGCCGCCCGTCGTCGAAGACCCGCTCCCCGTGGCTCCCGAGCCGCCCCCGGAGCCGCTGCCCGAGGTATCCCCGTCCCCGTCGTCACCGTTGTCGCAATTCACCGAGCAAATGCTGAGATCGCCGGCTCCGGTGACCGAGTTGCAGCCGATGCCGGCGGCGCCGAGGAGCATTGCAGTAAGAAGTGCGGTGGTCGGTACGCTGGTTGCCATAAAGAGGTCTCCTGCGCGTTTTGCGTCCAAGAACAGCCATCAGGGTCCCTTAGAACGGCCCTTCCGTCAACGTTTCGCGCGCCCGTTTAGGGATGTTTTCGCGCTTTTTGTGCCGCGTTTGGGGGGTTAACTGCACGGGCGTTCGGGCTCGTTTCCGTGGGTAGCGGCCGGCTACCGTGGCAATGCAACGTCCGCGGGGTGGATCGGGCGCTCTACATGGTCAAAGGTTGATCCACCAGCGGGGGATGGCTATGCGCTGAGCGATGCGCGTCATCCCCGTCCCCTGCCTCTCCGACAACTACGCCTACCTCGTAACCGCGGAGGGCTCGACCGACGCGGTGGTCATCGATCCATCGGAGGCGGCACCGGTGATCGAGGCCGTACGACGCGAGGGGCTGTCGCTCGTCGGCATCATCAACACGCACCACCACTGGGACCACATCGGGGGCAACGAGGGGCTGCGCGAGGCGTTCGGCGAGCTGCCCGTGTACGCCCACGCGAGCGACACGAGTCGCGTCCCCACGCAAACGGTGAAGGTCGAAGAGGGCACGGCGTTCGACGTCGCGGGCCTGCGTTTCGAGCCTCTGCACGTGCCGGGGCACACCACGGGCGCCGTCGCCTACGTGGTCGAGGGCGCGGTCTTCACGGGGGATACGCTGTTCGTCGCGGGCTGCGGGCGGATGTTCGAGGGCACGCCGCCGATGATGCACGGCTCGCTGTCGAAGCTCGCGGCGCTGCCCCCCGAAACGCGCGTGTATTGCGGTCACGAATACACGGTCGCGAACCTCAAATTCGCGCAGGCCGTCGAGCCCGAGAACACCGCTGTCTCGGACAAACTGGCGGCGTCGCTGGCGGCCCGCGCGCGGAACGAGCCCACGGTGCCATCGACCATCGCGAGCGAGCGGCTGACGAACCCGTTTTTGCGCTGCGCGGAGAGCTCCGTGCGGGCAGGCGCCGCACGCGTCGGTCAACCGATCGCCGACGGCGCGAGCGATGCCGACGTGTTTGGCGCCGTGCGACGCGCCAAGGACGGCTTCAAGGCCTAGTCCGAAGGGAGGAGCCGCCCTTCGGGCTCCATAGGCGCAAGGGATTCCGGTACGTATAGCCCATGCGACTGGATGCCCCGATCTTCGGGTTCAACGCGGCCCGCGAAAGCATCGTTCACAAGGTCGTCGACCGCATCGTCGAGGAGACCAAAGATCCTCTCTTGGTGCTCAACGACGCTTGTTTTCACGAGATCAAGCGCCTCACCTCGGCGCGTCGCCCGAAGGACATCGAGCGGCTCGCGGAGTGGCAGCGGCTCGCGCGGGCGCTGTCGCGCATGAGCGACGCCGAACGGCGCGACCGGCTGCGCGAACGGGCAAGCGAGCACGCGTGGGACGTGGCCGGCAACTTCGATCCGCGCGTCTACAACGTGTCGTCGCGGCTGCTTCCGCCGGTCGTCACGGCGCTTTTGCAACCGCGCAAGCTCGCCACGCTGATCAAGACGCCGTCGAAGCTCGTGAGCCTCGAAGCGTTGGAAGACCGCGTAGTCGTGCAGGGGCCCCTCGCGAAGCTGCAGGAGCTCGTGGAGCACGGCACGGCGATCTTCGTCCCCACCCACCTCTCGAACATGGACTCGATCGTGTTCGGCTACGCGCTCGAACGTGCGGGGCTGCCGCCGGCCACTTACGGCGCGGGAAAGAACCTATTCACGAACCCGATCCTGTCGTTCTTCATGCGCAACCTCGGGGCCTACCGGGTCGATCGACGGC
>CAYLJT010000540.1:0-6260 GCA_964383995.1 uncultured Polyangiaceae bacterium | reverse complement strand
TGCGCTTGGCCTCTTCGATCTTGTCGTTGAGCAGGCGCAACGCGGTCTTCAGTTGATCGACCGCGTTCTTCTGCTTTTGCCACTGCTCTTTCAGCGTGGCGGCCAGATCGTCGTGCTGCTTCTTGCGGCTGAGCGCTTCCTTCGCGAGGTTGTCGTCGCCGGCCTTGATCGCCAGCATCGCGCGGCGCTCCCACTCGGCGGCGTTCGACGCTTCTTGCTCGGCTTGACGTGCGAGGCGCTTCTCGTCGGCGATCGAGACCGCCACTTGTTTCTTGGCTTCGACAAGCTGCGTTTGCATGTCGACGACCACCTGATTCAGCATCTTCTCCGGATCTTCGGAGCGGCTGATGAGGTCGTTCAGATTCGACTTAATGAGGGTCGCGAGGCGCGCGAAAATTCCCATGGGCGTGACCAGTCCCTTCCTTCGTGGACGACGTCCGTCGGCTAGCTTTGCGCGGCTTCGTGCAACGAGGGCACGTGGCTCGCGAGGGCAAGATCGATGTCGCTCAACGTGAGATCGAGCTCGTTGATATCCAGGTTGTCGAGGGCGAGCGCGGCGCCGAGCACGATGGTCTCGCCGTCGAGCCCGTACGACGCGTGCATGAGGTCTTTGGCGTTGAGCTCGAGCAGGCGCCGAAACATTTGGAGCTGCAACTTTTCATTGGCCGGGATGGGACCGATGGCCACGTTCACGGCGACCACGGGCGGCACCACGAGGACCGCCACCGCGGTGCGCCCTGGCCCGGCCCGAAGCACAAAGGTGCCGCCGTCGTTTTCGAAGGGGCGGTTCAGCTTGTGTAGGTAATTCTCTACGTCTTCGGCGGTCCGGGGCATGGCCGGGCAGGGTAGCAAAGCAGAACCACTTCGCGGGGATGAAAACGGGGGGTGTACGATTCGGCCCGTGACGCTCCGAGCCCCTCCGCAGCACGTCGTCGGGCTTTCGCTTCCAGGCGCGCTTTCCTTCGCAATTTTGGCCGCTGCTGTCGTCGCTCCCGGGCCCGCCTTGGGCTGGGACGCGGTCCCAACGATTCAAGACGCGCTCGTTCGCATGCCAGGCTCACAGCCGACCCAAGGGGCCATCATCTCGCCGGCGAAATCCTGCAACGGCTGCCACGGCGACTACGATCCGAGCGCCGAGTCGATGTTCGCGTGGAAGGGCTCAATGATGGCGCAAGCGGGCCGCGATCCCTTGTTTTGGGCCTCGTTCGTGGTCGCCGCGCAGGACTCGATCTGGGCCGTCGGGCGCCCCAACGCGACGGACCTGTGCGAGCGATGTCACCTGCCCAAGGGCTGGCTCGAGTTCCGTTCGGATCCCACCAACGCGTCGCTGATGACGGCCGACGACTTCGACGGTGTTAGCTGCGAGATGTGCCATCGCATGGTCGATCCGTTCTTCGAGGACACCTACGCGGGCCTGCGCGAAGGCAGCGATTGGAGCGGTTATTGGGACGAATCGGGCCTCAGCGCGACCCCTTCGCAGCTCGCCGCCGATGCCACGTACGCCGAGGACGTCGTGGCCTCCGCGCCCATCACGTTCTTCAACGGAAACCCGTTTTTCACGGCGAAAAAGCCCCCCGCGTCGTACACCGAGAACGCCTCCGGCCAATACATCGTCACGAGCTCGACGAAGCGTCGGGGCTCGTTCGCCGACGCGCCGTCGAACCACGCGACGCTTTATTCGCGCTTTCACAAGAGCAAACACTACTGCGGGGGCTGCCACGACGTATCGAACACGGTCCTCGCGAACCTCTCCTTCGCGGACCTCGCACCCGGCGATCTGACCACCGTCTTGCCCTCGGAGAGCGAGCCCGCCCACGCGTATTTTCACGGCGAGCGCACCTATTCCGAGTTCTTGCTTTCGGACTACGGCTTGCCCGGCGGCAGCCTGGGCTCGGGCCCCTTCGATCCGTCGGTGTTTCCGACCTCGCAGCCCGGCAACGCGATCGCGTCCTGCCAGGACTGCCACATGAACGACATCGTCGCGAAGGGCTGCAACTTCGCGAGCGCCAACCTGCGCCCCACGAACAGCGTCGAGCACCCGAAGAGCGGCTCACCGCTCCACGATTTGACCGGCGGAAATGCGCTCGTTCCGCAGTGGTTGGCGGCGGCCGCGCCGGCTTCGCCCAACTACGACCCGGTGGTCGCGGGCCTGATCGATCAGGGGCCGAGCGTGCTCACCGTCGACCTGCATGGCGGCCTCGGCATCGACGGCCCGGCCCTGCTCGCAGGCACGAACCGCGCGATCGACGAGCTTGCGCGCGCGGCGAGCCTGACGAACCTGGCGTACGACGCCGCGACGGGCACGCTCACGCTGCGCATCGTCAACCACACGGGCCACAAGCTGCCCACGGGATACCCCGAAGGACGAAGGGCTTTTTTGCGCGTGCGCGCCTACGCGAAGGGCGTTTTGCTGCACGAGGTCAATCCCTACGACGACGCGGTGGGCACCCTGCGCGGGCTCTCTCCAACGTACTCGCCGTCGAGCCCGCCCCTCGCCGCCAACGAAAGCCACGTGGACGCGCTGGTGTTCGAGGCCCAGATGGCAAGCTCGTTGACGGGCGAATCGCCGAGCTTTCATTTCGCCCTCGCGACCCACCGCGCGAAGGACAACCGCATCCCGCCCAAGGGCTTTCGTATCGCCGAAGCTCCCGCACGCATCGCCGAGCCGGTGAGCGGTGGGGTCGCCGATCCGGCCGCGTTTACGGCCGCGGAGTACGCCGGTGGCTACGACGACGTGAGCGTCGCGCTGCCCGCGGGCGCGGACACCGTGCGCGTCGAGCTGCTCTACCAGACCACGAGCCGCGAGTACGTCGAGTTCCTCCGCGACGAAATCAAGGGCACGGGCTCGACCTTGGCGAGCCCCACACCGTCCGGCGAAGCGAAGGCCTACGTAGCCCAGACGGATCCATTTTTTGCGAAGCTCGCGGCCTGGGGCGATGTGATCTTCACGCTCTGGGATCACACAAAGACCTGGCGCGGCGCGGCCCCGGTGCGCATCGCCGAGGCCCTGCTCATCACCTCCGATCCCTGCGCGTCCCCCGTCGCCGATGGCACTTCGTGCGAGGACGGCGACGCGTGCACCGTCGGCGATACGTGCCAAGCGGGCACATGCGTCGGCGGCGCAGCCCTCGATTGCGAGGACAACAACCCGTGCACGAGCGACACGTGCGACAGCGCCCTCGGCTGCGTCCGCGGCTATCTGACCGACCCCTGCGACGACGGGAATGTTTGCACCTCAAAAGATATTTGCGCCTTCGGGGTGTGCGCCGGGCTGCTCGCCTTGGTGTGCGACGACGGCGATCCGTGCACCACCAACACGTGCAACCCCGAGAGTGGCTGCGAGTACCCGCCGATCCCGGGCTGTCCGGGCACGGGCGGAGCGGGCGGCACCGGGGGCGCAGGTGGCGGTGGCGCGGGCGGCGGTGGTGGGGGGACGGGCGGTCAGGGGGGCGCAGGCGGAGGCGCCGGAGGCGCGACCAGCGGCGGCGGCGGCAGCGCCGGCTCGGAGGGGCCTTCGAGAAGCCAAACGGAAAGCGCCGGGGGCTGCGACTGCGGCATTTCGACGACCCGAGACAGCGCGATTCCGCCCTGGGCGTGGGCGCTCTTGGCGCTCACTCTTCGGCGAAAACGGCCGTTGGCATGAGTTTTCCGTTCCCTTCCCGGGTGTTGAGTGGTACGGATCCGATCCAGGTTACGTGGCGATCCACCCTGGCGACATCCTTGCGGGCTGCCGAATCACTCGCTTGCTCGGGCGAGGAGGGATGGGGGAAGTCTGGTTGGCCCACGACGATGCCCGGGACCGCGACGTCGCCATCAAGGTGCTGCTAGCCCGGGCGGCCCTGAAGCCCGACCTCGTGAAGCGCTTCGAGCGGGAGGCGCAAATCGCGTCGGCCATCAACTCGACGCACGTTTGCAAGCTGCTCGATGTGGGCCAGACCGAGGACGGCGCGCCGGCGCTGGTGTTCGAGCACCTGGAGGGCGAGTCCCTCGCCGATCGCCTCAAACGCGAGCAGTACCTGCCGTTTAACGAGGTCGGTCCGTTCATGGACGACGTGCTGCAGGGCCTGGCCGCCGCCCACGCGGCGGGCGTGATCCACCGCGATCTCAAGCCTGGGAACATCTTTTTGACCAAGTCGACCGCGCCCGATCAGCGCGAAACGGCGAAGATTTTGGACTTTGGCATCTCGAAGCTGTCCCGTCGGGAAAAAGAAGAGCCGACTCTGACCGCCTTCGACGCGACGCTTGGTTCGTTCGCCTACATGGCGCCGGAGCAGGTGCGTGGTGCGGCGCGGGCCGACGAACGGGCCGACATTTACGCGGTCGGCGCGGTGGCGTTCCGCGCCCTGTCGGGGCGCTTGCCCTTCGAAGGCAGCACGGCGGCCGTGCTCGTGTCGTTGAAGCTCGACCGCACGGCGCCTTCGTTGGCCGAAGCCACGGGCGAGCGCTGGCCCTCGGGCATCGAGCGCTTTTTGGAGCGGGCCCTCGGGCGCGATCGCGAGAAGCGCTTTGCGTCGGCCAACGAGGCCCTCGACGAGTGGCGCGCGATTCAGCCCGACAGCATCACGCGCTCGATCCCGCGCGAACGGCTTTCAATTCCCGTCGACGCGCCAACCGGGGCCATCGAAATGCCGGCCACGGAAGGCCACCACGCGATCGACGACCCGGCGACCGAGGTCGACTCGCCCCCCACCATGACCCAGCTCGAAGGGCCCGACGCCTTCGAGCCCCACGATGCGCTCGTAACAGGAAGGCGGACTTAAGTGGCACTCGATGCGACAGTCCTCGCAAAAAATCGCTTGGAAGTGCGCGGTGGTCGCATTCGGATCGATCACGACGAAACCTGGCTCGATGTGGGCGCAGAGCCCGTGATCATCGGCCGCAATGCGGCATGCCAGGTGGTCCTGAGCGACAGCAAAGTGAGCAGCGTCCACGCCGAGTTCGTGGCCACCGAGCACGGCGTGCGCGTGCGCGATCTGGGCAGCCGCAACGGCACCTTCGTCGGCGGCGTGCGGGTCGGCGAGATCTACCTCGTGACCGCGACCAAGGTCCGCATCGGCGAGACCGACGTGGAGTTTCAGCCCGCGCGGCCCGAGCGCGTGGCGATGTCGGTGGAGTCGTCGTTCGGTCCGCTGGTGGGCCAAAGCCCCGGCATGCGCGCCATTTTCGACAAGCTCGCCAAGGTCGCGCCGACGGATCTCACGGTGCTCATCACGGGCGAAACGGGCACCGGCAAAGAGCTTGTGGCTGCGGCCCTGCACCAGGCGAGCGCGCGCGCGAAAAAGCCCTTCGTCGTCGTGGACTGCGGCTCGATTCCCCCCACGTTGGCCGAGGCGACGCTGTTTGGACACGAGCGCGGAGCGTTCACAGGGGCCGTGGATCGCAGGCTTTCGCCGTTCCAAGAGGCGGAGGGCGGCACCATCTTCCTCGACGAGCTCGGCGAGCTGCCCCTCGAAGTGCAGCCCAAGCTGCTGCGCGCGTTGGCCGAACGGCGCATCAAATCGGTGGGCGGCTCGACCTACCGCGACGTCGACGTGCGCGTGCTCGCGGCTACGCGCAGGGACCTCGTCCGCGCCGTCAATGGCGGGCAATTCCGGAGCGATCTCTATTTCCGCGTGGCGCAGATTCGCGTGGAGCTCATGCCCCTGCGCGCGCGGCTCGACGACTTGCCGGTGCTCGTTCGGCACATGTTGAAGGACCTGGGCGACGAAGCCGCGTACGAGCGCGTGTCGACGATGACCCTCGAACGGCTCATGCGCTACGACTGGCCAGGCAACGTGCGAGAGCTAAGAAACGCGGTGGTCGTGGCGCGGGCCTTGGCCGCCGAAGGCGAAGAAATCGACGTGGCTGCGCACCTCGGCGCGCTCACCGAAGCGCCGTCCATCGGCTCGGCGACCCTCGGTGGAGGCAGCGCGAGCTTCAAGGGGCGGCCCTTCCAAGACGCCAAGCGCGACGTCCTCGCGAGGTTCGAGAAAGACTACTTCGCGGCCCTCGCCGACGAAGCAAAGGGCAACGTCTCGGAAATGGCCCGTCGGGCCGGGATGGAGCGGGCCCACGTGCGCGCGTACCTGCGCCGCCATGGGGTCAACGCCAAGCAAGACAACGAAGCTTGATATGTAAAGCTTCGCCCTTGCGGCACCGCGATGCCCGCGAGGACGAGCCCCCTCTGGCGGAAGCGCACAGGAATCGAACCTGCCCAGGACAGCAAAACTGCCCCGCACCGATTTTGAAGACCGGGGGTGGCACCAGCCTACCGAGCGCTT
>CAYLJT010000539.1:0-6264 GCA_964383995.1 uncultured Polyangiaceae bacterium | reverse complement strand
AGCAGGCGTCAGCTCGACGTCGTACACACGCGCGCGCTATTCCCGAACCTTTCATGCAGCGTCTGGTTGCACCGGAGGCGCAAGGCCGTTAGCCTTCGACCTCACCGGTTCGAGGTACACTCCCATGTTGACACGCCTAAAGGTAAGCGGGTTCAAGAACTTGGATGTCGACGTTCGCCTTGGCCCGTTCGTGTGCATCGCGGGCCCCAACGGATCAGGGAAGTCGAACCTGTTCGATGCGATAGCCTTCATTTCGGCGCTCGCGCACCGACCCCTCATGGATGCCGCCCTTTCTGTCCGAGGGGGGTCGGGTCGCATGGGCGATGTGCGAGGGTTGTTTCGTCGTGCCGGCGACCAGACAGCGGACGTCATGTCCTTTCTCGTCGAGATGATCGTCCCAGCGCGCGGGGAAGACCGCACGGGGGGAGTGGCCGAAGCGTCGATGACTTACCTCCGATACGAGCTCGTTCTGCGCTATCGGAGCGACCATACGAGACCCCTCGGCGCGCTAGAGATCGTAACAGAACGACTCATCCACATTTCGCGTGGGCAAGCGCGAAAAGAGCTAGGATTTCCTCACCGGCCGGAATGGAGAAAGTCCGCGGTCCTAGGTCGGCGCACCGTGCCGTACATTTCAACGGACGACGTGGGTATCGTTCGACTGCACGCTGATGCCGCCAGCGGGCTGGGCGGCGGAGGGGCGCAAAAGTATCCCGCCAAGCGCACGCCGCGCACGGTCCTGTCGATCGCTGAAGACGCCGTCGAGCACCGCACGGCCATGCTCGCCCGACAGGAGATGATGTCGTGGACGCAGCTCCATCTCGAACCGACAGCCCTGCGGTCTCCAGATGACTTTACCGCCCCGAGAACGATCAGCGCGAACGGCCTGCACCTTCCCGCCACGCTTTACGCGCTGGCGCAGAGCGCAGCGCAAAACGAGCCAGGTGGCGACGCCAACGTCTACGCAAGGGTCGCCAATCGACTCTCCGAACTCGTGGACGAAATTCGAAGCATCTCCGTCGATGTCGACGAAAAGCGTCAGCTCTTGAGCGTCGTCACCAGGGATCGCTTCGGCACGCCACACATGGCCGGGTCCCTGTCGGATGGAACACTGCGATTCTTGGCGCTCGCGGTCATGCTGGAAGATCCCAGTCCGCGCTCACTTATCTGCCTAGAAGAGCCGGAAAACGGCATGCACCCAGAGCGGATTCCCGCCATGTTGCGTATCTTGCAGGAGCTGGCGATGGACACGAACCTTCCCATCGGGCAAGATAACCCGCTTCGGCAAGTGATCATCAACACGCATTCGCCCTCCGTGGTCGCGGAGGTCGGCGAAGACGCGCTGTTGGTTGCCAAGCCTGTTCAGGCCCGGGGGGCGCGCGAACCACGAGGTGTCATGTTCGCGCCGCTGCCCGGCACTTGGCGAACCGAGCGGACCGAGCAGGGCCGGGAGGTGGTCGCCGTCCCACGGGCTGACCTTCTCGCGTACCTGAATCCGATTGCGGCTGCAAATGAATCGCCCCTGGAAGAGGAGCAGAAGACGCGGACGCCTCACCGCACCCGAGTCAAGGATCGACCCGATCTCCAGATGTTCCTACCCTTCGAGCGGTCAGCGGCAGAATGATCAGCCTTCGCTTCACGCTCGTCACGGACGGGTCTTCCGACCGCGTGTTGCTGCCGATACTACGGTGGCTCATCGAGCAACACGCTTCGGTGCCGTTTGATGTGGAGTGGCTCGATCCGAGACACCTGCCCAAGGTTCCGCGCGGACTTCCAGAGCGCATTCGGTTGGCGCTCGAACTCCGACCATGCGAGGTTCTTCTCATTCATCGCGATGCCGAGCGGGAGTCGCGTGAAAAGCGCGTGAAGGAGATTCTCGCTGCGGCGGGCTCCTCGCGCGTCCCCCCCATTGTTTGCGTGGTTCCCGTGCGCATGACGGAGGCCTGGCTGCTGTTCGATGAGCAGAAGATCCGGGTCGCTGCCGGTCGCCCGGAGGGCGGGGTGGCGCTCGAGATGCCCAAACTCCGCCTCATCGAAAACACGCCCGATCCCAAGCGCTTGCTTTACGAGCTGTTGCGCCGCGCCAGCGGAAGGACCGGACGTCGTCTACGTGATTTTCGTGAGAACGACTGTACCTATCGCCTTGCGCGACTGTTCGACGACTTTTCGCCACTACGCGAGCTCACGGCATTCAACGCGCTGGAGCAGGACATCCTGAATGCGCTGCGCGGGCTCGGCGTCGCGCGTTCATGATAGCCTACTTACCCGAAAACTTCGGCTCGCGCCGCTCCATCCACGACATGACACCTTCCATGCAGTCGGCGGACATCAGACACTGGGTCTGACCTTCCTTTTCGAGCGCCAAAGCGTCGCTGATCGTGCCGCCCAAGCCCTTCTCCACACCGCGCTTGATCCAGCCGTACGCGAGGGGCGGGCCCTTGGCCAGCTTGGCGGCCAATTGCTCGGCTTCGGCGCGGGCGCTCTCGGCTTCTACTAGCCTTGTGATCATGCCGTATTTCAAGGCATCTTCGGCGCTTACAGGCTCGCCCAACAGCATGATTTCCATGGCCCTTGCCAGGCCCACCAGGCGTGGTAGCCAGAAGGTGCCCCCGCCGTCGGGCATGAGGCCTATCTTGACGAACTTCTCTTGAAAATAGGCTCCCTTGGACGCTACGCGCACGTCGCAAGCCAAGGCAAGGTCGCAGCCGAAGCCCACCGCCGGGCCGTCGACGGCGGCGATGACGGGCTTGTTGGCGCCCACCACCGCGCGGATCACCGCGTGAAATTCTTCGATGCGCTCGGCCGGTTTGTCGAGACCGCCCTCGGTCATGGCGGCCTTCAGGTCGGCCCCGGAGCAGAACGAGCCCCCCGCGCCAAACAGCACGACGGCCCTTACCTCAGGGTCCTTCCCTACCCCCTCCAGCGCCTTGGTGACGGCCATGAGGAGGCCCTTATTGAGGGCGTTTTTCGTCTGCGGACGGTTCATGACGACGGTCGCTACGGCGCCGTTTCGCTCCACGGTCAGAATCTCTTCGCTCATCGCATGTCTCCTGGATTGGCTCGCTTCTCGGCTTCGATACGTTTGGCTTCGTCCCAATAGCGGTCTAGCTCCGCCAGGGTCAGGTGGTCTTTGGCGCCGGCCTCGGGGAAGCCGCCGTGCACCTCGCGCACGCGCGCTTCGACGTGGCCGAACCGCTTGACGAAGCGGTCGGTGGTGCCCCTTAGCGCGGCTTCGGCGTCGATGCCCGCGTGCCTGGCCAGGTTGACCAGGGCAAAGAGCACATCCCCAAGCTCGGCCTCCGCTTCCTTTGCGTCGCCCGCGGCGATGGCGCGATCGAGCTCGCCCAGCTCCTCGGTGACTTTGTCGCGGGAGCCCCGCGCATCGGGCCAGTCGAAGCCCACGCGAGCGACCTTTTCGCCCACCCGCTGGGCCCGGTGCAGGGCCGACAGGCTGCGGGGCACCCCGTCGAGCAGGCCTCTGTCGCCCTTCTCTTTGACCTTGATGCGCTCCCAATTGCGCAGCACCTCGTCGGCGCCCGTCACCTCGACATCGCCAAACACGTGGGGGTGACGCCGCACGAGCTTCTCGCAAATGCCCCTCACCACGTCGTCCGGTCCAAATGCCCCTTCGGCGCGGCCAAGCTCCGCTTGAAACACCACCTGCAACAACAGGTCTCCGAGCTCGGCCCGTAGCTCGCCGCGGTCCCCGCCGTCGATGGCGTCGGCCACCTCGGCGGCCTCTTCGAGCACGTATTTGCGCAGGGTCGTGAAGCTCTGCTCGCGATCCCAGGGGCAGCCGTCGGGGGCCAGGAGCCTTTGCATCAGCTCGACGAGGCGCACGAACGATTGCCCTTTTTGCTGGTCGAGGGGGACGGGCGAAACGGGGTCGAAGGGCCTCGGCATAGAGGCCGGTTTCTAGCTCGGCTTTTGTCGAAAGTCCCCCCTTCTTTCCGAAAACGATCGGCTGGTATGCTCAGCGATAAGACATTCTCGGAGGCCCGGATGCGACTTACTTCATCGTTACGGCTCGGCTTGGCGGCTCTTCTTGCGCTCACCCTCGGTGCAGGCTGCGCCGAGGAAAGGCCGCCCATCAACCGCGTTCAGGCCAATGCGCTGGCCAAGTCGTTCTTCGTGGGGGCCGACATCGCGTCGCCCAGCGACGATCCCGAATTCTACTCGCGGGCCACCATCGTCGACGTTGGCTACGGTGACTCGAACGGCTTCTACACCTCCGGGAATGCCCAAACGGTAGCCCGAATCAAGTGGGAAATTACGGAAAAGCACTTGCTCGGCCGGCTGACCTACGAGCTCATCAACGACGCCGACGGGCACGGCGCCAAGGCCTCCAACACGGGCGTCGTGATCGCCTCGTTCCCCATCACCAGCCACTTCGACATCCGCCGCGCCTACAACTCGCAGACCGGCGAAGAATCCAACGTCATCGAAGAAAACACGTCGGACAGGCCCTGGTTCGAGCGCGAGTACTTCCGCGTCGACTGGTCCGCCAACGAGGTCACCGACGCCTACGACTTCGACTGGCTGTCGTTCTCAGGCATCTTGAACGGCGTCGACTACCAGAGCCTCGCCTACTACACGAGCGACGACAGCGAAGATGCCCCGGTGTTCGACGCGGAGACCGGCTATTTCGACGTGACCAACCGGGTGTGGGCCAGCCCCAAGGTGATTGACACCCCCTATGGCACCTACCCCGCCTGCTTCTTCCGCGGCGAGGTCTCCGGCGGCACCTACCCTGTGGGCTCCTGCGATCCGACCGAGCTCAAGATCCGCCTGTCGTTCCGCAAGGTGGTCGACAACGACTACGAGCCCTAAGACTGGCCCGGAACGCGCTTCAGCATGTACGGCGCCTTCTACGAAGAACGCCGGGGCTACGAAGACCAATACGGCGTGGTCGACTCCACCTGGCATCGATTCGGGTCGTTCTACAACATCTGGCAGAAGACCCACCTCGACATGCCGTGCAATACGTTCGAGACCACCCCGGCCGGCATGTCCCCCGACCGAGACGGCGACGCGACGCTCGGCGAGCCCGCGAACGGCACCGACGACGAGTGCGAAGATCAGGGCGCTCCGCCCGGGTCGTATTGCGACCAATTCAGCCGCAAATGCGCCATGCCCCTGGCCCAACGCGAGGTGCGCGCCATTCCCTGGCATGTGGGCCCCGACGAGGATGCTGACCTGTTCAAGTGGACGCAGAAAGCCACCGCCGAATGGGACATCGCCGTGCGCTCCGGTGTGCAGGCGGGCCGCCTGGCGGAGTGCAAGCGCACGAACGGCGGCAGCATCAAGGCCCCCGACGCCAGCGGCTGCAAAGACGCCTTCCCGATGGACGACGCATCGGTTGCCAAGGCCGTGCCCGAGGTCATCTTCCTCTGCCACAACCCCGTGTCCGAGACAGATCGACCCGAGTGCGGCGCGGTGGGCGAGAAGGCCCGCCGCGGCGACCTGCGCTACAACTTCGTCAACTCCATCGACTTGCCGCAAAACGGCTCGCCCTGGGGTGTCATGCTCGACGGCGTAGATCCGCTGACCGGCGAGAAGGTGCAGTCGAGCATCAATATCTGGGACTCCGTCACGCGCATCGCCGCGCAGAGCGCCGTCGACGTCATGCGCTGGATCAACGGCGAGCTCGACGAAGAGTCGATCAAGAGCGGCGCCTACATCAACGAGTTCGCGGTCACGGGCGACCTGCAGCCGAAGAACTTCGAGCAATTCCAGACCATGTCCAAGAGAGACATCGACGGCCGAATCAAGGCCCTGGCGCGGCGCCCCGAGGGCGTGGTGCTCGATCCCTCCGCGGCCCTGGCGATGAGCCAGGCCGACCTCGTCCAGGCGGGCTCCGCGGCCTTCACGAAGAACTTCGGCGACCCCGTCGACAACGCGCCGCTGATCGCGGCAAGGCTGGAGAGCGCCCGGGACTCCAGCCTGGAGAGCGAGCTGACCACGTCGAACTTCATGGAACTGTCCGGGCTCGACCCGGCGACGCCCATCGACGATGACGCCCTCGACTACGCGTCACCGCTGCGTGGCGGCAGCCTGACGATCGCCAGCGAGATCCAGAAGCTGCGCGAAAAGACGCTGGCCGAGCGCGGCGCCTGCGAGCTTCAGGCTCCCGAGCCCACGAGCTTCCTTGGCATGGCCAAGATCATGAAGAAGAAGTTTCCCATCCCGGTCGACGAGGCGGGAAACTCGGTGGAGACCCCGCAACAGACGTACGAGCGCGTGACCAAGATGCGCGAGTACATG
>CAYLJT010000538.1:0-6265 GCA_964383995.1 uncultured Polyangiaceae bacterium | reverse complement strand
CGACGCCCGAGAGCTTCGCGCCCTGCGACAAGACGTTGCGCACGTTCGACGTCGTGCGGGAGGTCTCGACGACGATCGAGTCGCTGCGCGCTGGAGGGCGCCCCTCCGCGCTCACGGTGAGGACGTAGCGACCAGCGTCCAGACCGTCGAGCCGAAATGCGCCGTTGGGCTGCGAAAAACGGTTGGTTTTGCCGCCCGGCGAGGGGGCTTTCGGATCGCTCTCGGGGACGAACGATTCGATGGCCAGAAGAAACGCGGGGACGGCCCGGCCCTGCTCGTCGACCACGATGCCCTCGATGGCCCCGGGCGTGCGCAGGTCGAGGATGTTGTTCGCGCCCGCGGTCAGGCGCACGCGCGTCGACGAGCCAAAGGTGTTGAGCTCAGCCACCGCCATGCACCCGTCGACGTCGGACGCCATTTCGAAGCGACCCTCGGCATTGGTTCGCGCTTCGAACGATCGCCCGTCGATGTCGCAGGACACGAAGGCTCCTGGCGCCGGCCTGCCGTTGGGATCGCGGACCTCGCCGCGGACCGCGCCGCGCCCGTTCATGAGGACCTCGACGGTGTCGGTCTTGGAGAGCAAAACACGCACTTTTACCGTGGAATACCCGCCCTTTTCGGCAACCAGGGTGAGGTCCTTCGCGGGGGCGTTGCGAAGTTGAAAGTGCCCCGACGGGTCGCTCGTCGCGCGGAGCCCCGGTGCTCCCTCGACGGTGATGACAACCTCGTCGAGGTACGCCCCTTCGTCGCTCACGACGATGCCCGAAATCACGCGCTTTGGCGCGCTCGGCTCGGGCGCTTCATCCGCGACCTCGGTGGGCGCGACCGGAGCCTCGGCGCGGGTTTCGACGCTCCGCACGGGTGGCGGCGGCCCATCGAAGGGCAACAGAACCCACGCCACGACGGGCAAAACCAGCATGCCTAGAACGGCGAGCACGGGCATGAGCCACGAGCGACCGTCCCTCTTGCGAGAAGGCGTGGGTTGCGTGTCGGGCATGGTCAAGGGTCGGTACGGCCAACGAGCCGAGCCGCCGGATCTTCCCCAATTCCGTGAAACGCGCACGCTTCGCGCACGGGGCAGCGAAAACACTCGGGCGATTGCGGCGCACAGAGGGTTTTTCCGAGCTGATCGAGGACGTGGTGGGCTCGCCACGCCACGTTGAACGCCGTGGGGCTGGGCAGCTCTTCGTCGAGCGCCCGCGCGAGCGCCGCGTAGGTTGCGCCGGGGTAGCCGATGCGCGCGGCCACCCGTGACGCCGCCGATCCCGGTGCGACGATGGCCTGCGTCGCCGCGTAAAGGAGGGCCACATCGGCGCGGTGATCGGTCATCGTGGGGATGCTCTTCAACAGCTTGCGCGCTCGATCGAGATCGTCCTCGCACTGCTCCGCGAGGGAGCTCTCCTTCGCCAGCGCGCCCGTCGCGCGCAGCGCCGCGAGGGCGTCATCGACATTCGTTGGAGCACAAACCTTTTCCACGAGGCTGCGCGGTGTGGCTGCCAATTTCTCGGCATCGACGACGCCCGGCGAGACGCAAATCCCCGCGATCGCGGCGAGGGCGGCCTTGGGCTCCGAGCCCGCGCCGACCAGCTCTAGCAGCACGAGCTGGGTGAGCAGATCGAGCTCGGGGCGCACGGGTACCGCGTAGGTTCCGGATAGGACCTCCACGATGCGCTCGAGCTTCGAGCGCGGTCGCAAGGTCACTTTCGACTGCGTGTCGTCCACGGCAAGAAATCGGCTCCGCGGGAAGCGCTCCCGTCAGCGTATCGGGGTTTTTGCATGACCGCGACGGGCCAGGACGGAGATTAGGGGGTAGGCGGCGCGGGGGCGCCCTCGGGAGCCGGCGGCTCCGGCTCGCTCGGGGCGGGTGTGCCGGGCGCGGGCTCGCCCGCGGGCGCGGTCGTGGCCCCCATGGGCTCTTCGGGCCAAGGCGTTTCGCTCGAAGAACCGCCGCAGCCGACCCACAACGTCGCGCCCAAAAGGGCGAAAAAGCCGAATTTTGCTCTCATTTCGCAGCCTCGAGGTTGACCCGCGCCACCCAAGCACAACCGAGCGCGTTGAGCGCAGCCCAAACGAAGAGGGCCGTGGAGCCAAACGGCCCCGTCGCGTCCCCCAGCACGAGGAGCGAGCCCAGGTACGCCGCGATGCCCACCGACAGCCCTGCGATGGCGGTGCGCGCGGTTTTGGAGCCGAAGGCGAGCACGGTCAGCGCGAGGGGCACGAAGACGTTCGCGAGGGGCAACCAGCGATGCAACGACGCTCCGATGAACAGGTCCATGTCGGGGATGGGCCGCGCCAGCACGTCGACCCACAAGGTCGCCCGCGGCAAAACCCAGGGCGCGAAGAACAAAAGGCCCGGGCCAGCGGCCAGCGCAAACAGCATGAACAGCGGCCGAAACGGCGAGGTCGCGCCAGGGGTCCGGCGACGGGCCGCCGAGCCCACCCACAACGCGAGACCCACCACCCACGCCAAGCGCACGAGGAAGTGCGTGGCGGTGACCTGCGAGACGGCCGCCTGCGCATCGAGAATTCCGGCCCCAAAAAGGGCCTTTCCGCTGGGGGAGGGGTCCACCGTGCGGGCCTCGGCGCGCAGAATTTCTTCGACCGACGCGGGGTCGGTGACGCCGAGGCTCACAACCAGCGCCGCCGCGCCCGCCACGTGCGGCGCGGCCATCGACGTGCCGTTGAACGACTGGAATCGCTCGCACTTGTCGCGGCCTTTGTTGCAAATCGTTTGTTGCAGGACGCCCACGCCAGGGGCCGCGATGTCGACGCCCTCGCCCCGGGAGGAGAAGCGCGCGATGCGATCGTCGGAGTCCGTCGCGGACACGCCGATGACGCCGTCGGAGGCGCCCGGGAACTGCACGCGTCCTCCAGTGTTTCCCGCGGCTGCGACCACGACCACGCCGCGATCGACCGCGTGATTGATCGCGCGTTGCAAGATCATCGACGACTGCGGCGATCCGAGGCTCAAGTTGATGACGTGGGCGCCGTGATCGGCCGCCCAACGAATGCCATCGGCGACGTCGACGGTGGTGCCCCAACCCATGGAGTTGAGGACTTTGACGGGCATGAGCGAGGCTCCGAAAGCGAGGCCTGCGACGCCGATACCGTTGTTCGTCGATTGGGCGATGGTGCCCGCGACGTGGGTCCCGTGCCCTTGATCGTCGTTGGCGTGGGCGTTGTCGTCGACGAAGTTCCAGCCCTCGACGCAGGTGGTCCTGGCCAAATCGGAGCCCTTCGAGAAGGGGCCGTGGTCCTCGCAGGCGATGCCCGTATCGACGACGGCCACGACGACTCCGCGACCGACGGTGAAGTCCCAGGCGCGCTCCGCCCCCACACGGTTGAGGTGCCACTGCTCCTTCAGCATCGGATCGTCGGGCAAGTACGAAGCGCGAAAGCGCATGAGCGGTTCGACGCCTTCGATGCGCTCGTCGCCTGAAAGGCGATCGATCAAGGCCTTTTCGGACCCGGGTGCCACCTCGGCCACCTCGATGCGCGTCTCCTCGAACAAGTCGCTGGGCACCATGCGCAGCCCGAGCTCGCTCGCGAGCGCAGCCAAATCGTCGGCCCCGAGGTCGTCTCGCGCGTCGACGACCACACGGCCCGGCACGCTCCACGACTCCTCCGCGGCCGGAGAATCGACGGCGGTGGGCTCGAACGACGGCTGAGGCGCGGCGAGGGGATCGGGGGCGGCCGGCGGCGGCGCGTCGCTCGCGGAATCGGCCGCGAAGACCACGGCGGGGGACAACGCTAGGGCGGCCAACAGCACGCCTCCGATATATTTTGAGCTCAAAGCAATTCCCCCGGCAGGTTGGGTCTTCGGATCGGTGCGTCGGCAATGGGGAGCCATAGCGCCTCCTCGGGGGGGAAGGGTAGCGCGCGGAGCCGGGGCTGTCCGCCCCGAGGTCTGCCGTTCTTTCCGGGGCGCGGCATTGATCTCTCTCGCCTTCGCAAAAACCTCGCTACCATCGTGCCCTTGCTCATCTTGCCCGCCGTTTGCACACCATCGCGGGGGCGATTTTTCTGTTAGCCCGGAGGCTCAACGCAATGTCTTCACGGAAAGGCTTGGACTGGATCCTGGTTGGCGCCCTGAGCGTCGGCGCAACGGTCGCATTTGCGGCCTGCTCGGACTCAATTCACTTGGATCCAACGCCTGAGCAGAGCTCTACGGCGACCAGCGGAACCGGCGGTGGAGGAGGCTCGACGTCATCCGCGGGGGGCACCGGCGACGGTGGCACCACCAGCGTCACCACGACCTCAACGAGCAGCGGCGGGGGCTGCAAGTCGAACGCGGATTGCCCGAACGATCCCTCGGCGCCCCAGTCGTCGATCTGCGACACCGCGTACGGCAACTGCGTGGAATGTTTGGTGTTCTCTGACTGCGCGGGGAAGCCCGGCACGGTTTGCGCCCTGGGCGCTTGCACCTGCCCGGACGGCGCCGAATCGTTCTGCCCCGCTGCGGGAAACCAAGCGGCGCGCTGTGTTGATCTCGCGACGTCGCCCGCCGATTGCGGGAGCTGCGGTCACCAGTGCTTTTTGACCTGCGGCGGCGGCAAATGCACCGACGCCTGGGAGCCGACTTCCACCGTGGGGGCGCCCACGCCGCGCGGCAAGCACGTCGCGGCCTGGAGCAACGCGAACCAAATGGTCGTTTGGGGCGGCGACACAGCGAACGGCGTTACCAACACGGGCGGCGTCTACGACCCCGCGACCGGCGAATGGACCGCAATGTCGACGGCCAACGCGCCCTCCGCGCGAAGCGGCGCGAAGGCCGTTTGGGCCACGACCACCTCGGAAATGCTGGTGTGGGGCGGCAACGACGGCAGCGGCGGGCAGCTCGCAACGGGCGCGCGCTTCAACCCCTCCACCAACACGTGGAAGACGATCAAGACCGAAGGCGCGCCCCAAGCGCGTGAGATGCACACGGCCATCTGGACGGGCGCGAAGATGATCGTCTTCGGGGGTTACAACAGCGCTTCCGGCGCGCTCAACGACGGTGGCATCTACGATCCGCAGACGGATATCTGGATCACTCTGCCCACGGTCGACAACACGGGCGGCGCGCTTCCCGCACGTTACTCGCACTCAGCCGCCTGGTCGGGTCAGGTCATGATCGTGTGGGGCGGCATCGACGCAGGCGGTGCCTTCACGAACTCGGGCTACGCGTTCATCGACGCCGCGCAGTCGTGGAACCCCATCTCGGTGGCCTCGGCGCCGAGCTCCCGCGCGCGGCACACGGCCGTGTGGTCGGGCACGGACATGTACGTGTGGGGCGGCAACGACGGCGCGTACCAAAACACCGGCGACTACTACAACTACGCGAACAACGTGTGGGGCGCGGTGTTGGCCATGCCGATGGCCCAGGCACCGATCGTCGGACGTCAGGAGCACACGGCGGTCGTCGTCCCGAACGGTCGCATGATCGTGTGGGGCGGATACAACGGCGGCTACCTGGGCGACGGCGCGATCCTCGAGACGACGCTCAACAGTTGGAACGTTACGCCGATGCCCACGGCCCCCGCGGCCCCCTCGGCCCGCGAGTACCACACGGCGGTCGTGACCAACCAAAACAAGATGCTCGTGTGGGGCGGTCTCACCGCCTCCGGCTACACCAACACGGGCGCCCAGCTCGACCCGACGTTGGTGCAATAAGCCTTCATTTCCCGGCCCGCGGGCCTTCTTGGTCCGCGGGCTCCCCTCCCCGTTCAACCCGCCTGTCGCTCTTTCAAGCGATCGAGCACCCAACGCACGGCGAGCTTGGGACGCAGCACCCCAGCGCCTTGCACCTCCTTCGGCACATTGCGGATGGGCCTCGCGCTCGCGCACAAACCTTCGCGGATCTGCGCGGGGGTCAGGGTCGGATCGGCCTCGAGCATTTGCGCCGCGACGGAGGCCGCTATGGGGGACGCGAAGCTTGTGCCCTCGACGTGTTGGTAGTCCTGCGAAATGTACTTCTTCTGGGCAATTCGCCGGGCCAGCGACTCCATGAGCTTGTCGACCGCGTCGCGTTCTTCGGGGGTCGCGGTCGAGCGCTCGGCCGAGAAGTGGTACTCCGCGGAGGCCTCTTCGAGCACCGTGAGCAAGTTGAAGAGCGCGATCGCCTCGCGCGCCACGAGCGTGCCGGGCAACATGGGCGCAGGCAGCCAGATCGCCGGCGCGAGCAGGTCGGGCTTGCCGTTGCCGTAGCTCGAAGGCCAGGGCGCGTCGTCACCCGCCGAGCGCGTGTTCTTGTCGTTCCAACCGCCTACCGAAATGGCTTCTTTCG
>CAYLJT010000537.1:0-6268 GCA_964383995.1 uncultured Polyangiaceae bacterium | reverse complement strand
TCGTCGTCCCGGGCACGCAGGCACAACCATCGTTGGGCATGCCGTCGCAGTCTTCATCCACCAGGTTGGCGTCGCAGACTTCCATCTGCGGGATGACCTCTCCCATGCAGGGCCCGTAGCCCAGCCCGTCGTTGTTGCAGATCTGGACTCCCGGTTTGCACGGTGTGTTGACCTCGCTGCCCGCCGGCCCCGAATAACACGTCGCGCTATCTCCCGGATTACAGGGGCAGTTTTCGTTGGTGTTGCCGTCGCAGTTGTCGTCTACCTGCGTCGCGCAGTCTTCGGGCGTCGGCAGCACTTCGCCTTCGCAATCGCCGAAGCCGCTGCCATCCGGCAAACAGGTCGCCGTGCCCGCCACACAAGCGCCGTGGCCTGGGAGCAGGGGGTCGCCCGTGTAACACGGCATCGTCTCGCCCTGGCCGCACACCGGCGCCCCGCCCATGCCTCCGCTGCCGCCGCCACCTTGCGCCATCCCGCCGCTTCCGCTGGTGCTCGTCGACGTGCTGGCACCGCCGCCAACGGAGCTCGTCGACGTCGTGTTGCTGGTGGCGCCGCCGCCGTTTCCGCCCGCCCCCTCGCTGCTTGGAGCGTCCTCGAAGTCGTCTAGCCCGAGCAACGTTCCGCAACCCATCAACGACGCAGAAAACCCGAGGCAGAGGACCCACCGCTTCATGGGCTTCACGCTAGCACGCGGCGCGCGCGCGGCGCTACCCACGGGCGACTTGGCCGCCTATGCTTGCCCACAAACCGACCAAATAGCGAGGAGAGCTAGCCATGAATTTGCTCGTCAAACGCGGAATGCGCGGAGAAAATGTGCTGCGGGTGCAGGAGCTTTTGCAAGCGGCGGGGCATGATCCGAAGAAGTTGGACGGCATATTTGGGCCCGAGACCGAGGAGGCCGTGAAGGCTTTCCAGGTCGCTTCGGGCGTGAACGCCGACGGGCTCGTGGGTCCCAAGACGTGGGATCAGCTCCTGTCCGCGGTTGGTCCGGAGGCGCGCAGGACCTTCACGCGCAAGGTGACCCGCGCGCTCGGTGGACAGGCCGCCGAGCTTGTGACGGCCATCGACGACTACGTCGATACGCTCGACGCGGCCCCCGCGGAGCTGAGCGCTTCTGCCTGGAAGACGATGTTCTCGCCACCCGAAACGCCGGCGCCTGAGGCTCCGGCCGACCCCAGCGCTGCGCCCCCGCTGCCGCGTGTCTCGCCGGTCTTTCTGGCAAACATCGAGTCCGTATTGCGCCGACTCGCGACGTCCACCGCGCCGCCCTCGGATGCCGACGCGCTGAGCCAGAGCGCCGACCTTTTGGTCGAGCTACGCGCGCTCGGCTCGGGACTCGACGAAAGCCTCCAGAAGCTTGCGACGGAAATCGACGCTCGCCGCACCGAGGTGGAGACCGCGCGTCGAACCCTGGAGAGCAGTTTGGTCTCCGCGCAGGCGGAGGTGGAGAAAATTCGTGCTGCGCTCAAGGAGCAAACAAGCCTTGCCGCGACGGCTATCCAGGCCATTCGAGACGCGTCAGACAGCGCTGTTCGTGAGCGCGCAGTCAAGTTGTGGGGCGACGCGGGCTGAGCGCACAAAACGAAAAAGGCCGGCAAAACCGGCCTTTTTCGCTTCAAGCGCAATCTGGAATCAGACAGTCTAGAATCAGACGATGATGCCCGAAATGTCGCCGTTGTAGAACTCCTTGACCTTGGCCAAGTTGCCCCGCGCAACAGCGTAGCAAGCCGCAGCGCCGGCCGCGTTGGAGGTGACGGACGCCGACTGACCCACCACGGTCTGACCCGTCGCGGGGTCGAAGCCGTCGGTGCTGCCGTCCGCGTTGACGCCACCGAACCAACCGGTCTTCAGATAGCCGTTGCCGACGACGTAGAGCCAGTTGGAGTTGCCGGGCGTCGCGTCGGGCCACGCGCTCCTTTGGAGGGGCGTGTGGGGCGTGTCGCCGTGGACCGTCATGATGACGGTGTCCGCCAGGTTCTTCGCTTGGCACGCGGGATCGGGCGCGGAGGCCAGATCGTTGTACAAAGCAGTCAACATACCACCAAAGAACTGGCACACTTGCGTGACGTTCGTCGGCACGTTGTTGAACGAATCGTGGGGATCCGTGAACAACTGCTCGCTCGTCGCGTTGGGAGAAACGCCGATGATGACGCTGTTGGTCAGGCCGAGCTGGAAGGCCTTCTTGGACGTGATGAGCGCGCGACCCAGGTTCTCCAGGCGCGTCTTTGCGGCGCTCGGGATGTTGGAGGCGTTCATGGCGGTGATGCCATACATGTCCAGATCCGCCTGCATGGGCTTCAGTTGACTGGCAAGGTTGGTCCCGAGCAGGTTCGCCGCGGTCTTACCGGTCTCGATGTGGCGCGTCCAGGTCGGGCGACCCGCAGCGAGCCGCATGCCGATGAGCGCCTTGTAGTAGATCTCGAACAACGCCTTGTCCTCATCCAACGCCAAGGTGAGCTGGGAGGCCGCGCTGTTGAACAGGTCTACCATGCCGTTGGCGTCCGGGACGGTCGCCATGGCGGGCGCGCCCGGAGCCACGCCGAGGTTGGCGGGGGACACGCCGATGACCGGCAGAAGGGCGACCGTCGAACGTTGGATCGACGCGATCGTGGCCATCATGCTGGAGCCGCTCGTCACCATGGCCGCCGACTTCGGCGTCTGCGTGTGCGTCTCGTTCTCGCCGGCCATGAAGGCGCTCACGCGGCGCGTGGGCATGCCGTTCTGGTCGAGCCACGGGGCCTCGGGGCCGTAGAAGAACGGGTTGTTGCTGCCCGCCGTGTCGTCGTATCCGGCGCCGATGGCGTGGTAGGCGAACGCCGGATTGTTGGCTTTGGCGACCTGCATGTGGGGCCAGAAGAGCTGGAACCACGCGAAGCTGCCGTTGCCACCGACCAGGTGGATCGAGCGGTTGGTTGTGTTGCACGACGCCTCGTCGGCCATCGCGGATCCCCCTTCATCGGCGATGAAGTTGAGGAGCCCCACTCGGTCAAGGCCCACGACGGCGCCGGCGGCGGCCGACCATCGGAGGAAGTTACGACGAGTTCGACCTTCTAGCTGTTTGATGCGCGGGTTGCTCATGACACTTGCTCCTATCCGCTCACTCGCACGTGTGGGCCGCGGCCAGGAACGTGGCGACCGCGATGTTCTTCTTGGTGATGAGGTCCGTGTCGTCTTTGGCCTGCGCGATGAGCAGGTTGCAGAGAATCACGTCTTCCTCGGTGGACGGCCGACCCATGATGCAGCTCAGTGCCTCAGGCACACACGAGTTGTCCATGGGGTCGAAGACCGGGTAGCCCGTGCCGTTGAGCTGGCAGATTGGCATGTTCTGGAGATTGGCAATGATCTCCGGAGCGGCCTGTACGAAGATGTCGAACGTCTTCGTGGCGCCTGCCGTCGTGTGGAACTGGGCCTCTCCCTCGCGGGCGTCGAAGTGGGCAATGCCCATCGCGTCGCCGCCATTGCGGTAGAGGTCGCCCGCCGTCGGGACCTTGCCAGCGCCCGCGGTGGCGTTGATGTTGACCCCCAAGGAGGTCAGCATCGTGCCGAGCGTGGCGTAAGGGACCTTCGAGCACGAGTGCAGCCGCGTACGGATTTCGGGCGGACCCTCCTCCGCGCGCTCCTTCAACAGCTCGAACGGGTCCTTGGCGCCATTGGAGCCAGGGTCGTTGAAGTGGTCGAACGTGTTGTTCTCGTTGCCGGTGGTAAGACCGCCAATGCTCGGATCTTCCGTTTCCTGGCCGGACCCGGTGGAGCCACCAGAGCCGGTCGAGCTGGAAGAAGAGGACGTCGCGACGGTGGTGGACGAGGTGTCCCCGCCGGTGCCCGAAGCGACCGTGGTCGGCACGCAGTCCGAACCGCCCGAGCCCGAGTCGTCCGCGTCGGACGAGCCGCAGGCCACGAGGGCGAACGACATCGAGAGAATGATTCCAGGCAGCGCTAGATGAGTGAATCGCGTCATGGCTAGAACCTCACGAAGTCGTCATGGACGAAGGCCGAGCGAATGGTCGCTCGAAGGTTGTAGTTTCCTGCCTTGAACTCGTCGATGAGCGGCTGAACCACCGAGTTCGGGAGGCTCGCGCCGTCCACGACGATGTCGCCCTTGCCCATCGCGAAGTTCCAGATCCGCGCCACGGCGCAGTCGAGAATCTCGTCGTCTTGGGCCATCGCCTGGCCCATTTCCTTGAGATTCGAGACCGGGAATCCGAACTTCCACGCGGTGGTCTCGCCTGCCGGCAGGAAGTCCGAAAGCATGGCCTGGGGGGAGCCCGTGACCGGAATCAACACGGTGTACGTGGTGCTCTGACCCGAGCCGGAGGGCGCCTGGTACTGGCCATTCGCGTCGAACACGGCGAACAGCGGCGAGCGGTGGTTGGCCGTCGAGTGGCAGTTCGCGCAGATGGCCGAGCTCACGTCCTGGAAGTCGATGCGACCACCGTTGACGGGCGCGCCCACCGACTCGAAGGGCCAGGGCGAGGTGTACGTTCCGGCGCCCATGGGCTGCGGGTTGTCGGAGAACTCGGACGGTTGCTTGCGGCACGCGAACGTCTCTTGGAAGAAGCGATTGCGGCGGAAGGCAAGGTTTCCGAAGTATTGCGCGTGCACGCCGGGGTCGGTCAGTACGCCGGCCGTCTCCGGGCCGTTTACGCAGTTGCCGTCCACGAAGTCCGTCCCGTTGAAGGTCGGGCAGGTGTTCGTGTCGGCGGTGAAGAGGTCGGTGTAGGGCAGTCCGTTGACCGTGATGCGCGCGGCGAAGGTCGGCGCGGTGTCGCGGCTCGGCGTGCTACCGCTGGCGGCTCCGCCCATACGCATGGTGTTCTTCCAGAAGTTCACCATCTGCACCTTGAAGCGGACATCGAGCATGAGCTCGTCGATGTACGCCTCGTAAACGCCCTTCGGATTGGCCGCCGTACGCAGGGCTTCCATCTTCGAAAGCGTGGGGAGATCGCCCACCAGCTTCAGGCTGGCCGTGCGGTAAGCCTCCGTGTAGGAAAGCGTTCTCTCGTCGAGCTCGGTGGGCGGCGGGTCTTCCATGCCAGAGCCCGAGCTCGCCGTGGTGTCGCCGGATCCTGTGCTGCCCGACCCCGAGGTGCTCGACGTCGTACCGCCTGAGCCGGTGCTGCCGGTCCCGGGGCCCGTGCCCGTCTCGCAGTTGTCGCCCCCGGTGTCGCCACCAAGGAGCTTGTTCGGGTCGTCACCGGAGCATCCCGCGAGCGCGAGAACGGCCCCGAGCGCGAGGGGGGTAGCGGCGAAGAGTTTCATCTTCCCTCTTACTCGGCCTGAATCCATGGGGTCACCTTGGTTTTGAAATCGTTGTATTTCACGAGATTGCCCTGGAACTTGTACATGTGGACCGCTTGCTTCGTGGGGTCCGTCACGAGAAGAATGGGGCTGCTGGCCGGGTCGCCGGGGACGATGCGCGCGCGCACCTGAATGCAGGCCTCGTCCGGCGGCATCGCGGCGAGCATGGAGAGATCCATGGTGTCCTGCGCCAGCTCGAGCGCTCCGCCATGGCATGTGTCGGCGCAGTACTGCATCGCCGGCACCACGTTCGATTGGAACAGGGCAATCGAGTTGCACGCCGTCAAACCGCCATCGGCGCCGCCGCCACCCTCGACCTCGATGGTCTCGAAGGCCACGCCGAGATAGGCGTCCTTCTGCCAATTGGTCAGAATGAGCGTGCCTGTTCCCAGTGTAGCTGTGCCACCGATGGTGAACGTCTGATCGAGGGTTGAGAAGCTATCGACGGGATCGGGCTCGGGATCGCCGCTCTTCGGGTAGACCGTAAAGAGCGGATGAACGATGTGCAGGGGCGCCTGCCCGACGGGATGCACGGTGATGTCTTCGAGCTCGAGGATCGTGGGCGCCGCGGGGTCTGCTCCGAGCTCCGTCGCGATGAACGAGATGGACATGTTCTTGAACTCGTCGCCCAACGGATCGAGATAGATCGTGTTGAACGCGCCGCCCGTCAGCGGTTTAAAGGGCGGAATGTAGGTGCCCGCGTCCTCTTCCGGTTTGGGCAGCTCGGCGGCCTCCTTCTTGAGCCAATCGAGCACCTTGGTGCGCAGGCCCTCGGAGAGGTCGGGGGCTTGACCGCCGCCGTGGGAAGGGTCCCCCGGGTGGGTCAGCAGGATGGACTGGGACGCCACCGGGACGACGATGCCGGGCCACGACGTGATGGCGGCGTAGACGTCGCCCGAGCCCAAGAAGGGCGCATCCGCGGCACCTTGCGCTTGGTGGCAACCACCGCACTCGGACATGAGCTCGGCCT